>DAIEHI010000056.1 GCA_027355725.1 Acidimicrobiaceae bacterium | reverse complement strand
AGCTACCTCTACGCCGAGGCGCTGCGCAGCCAAGAGCTCGTGCACTGGTGCCACGCCCACGAGAACGCCTTCGCGTTCTACGGGGGTTGCCCCGCTCTGGCGATTCCCGACAACTTGCGCTCCGGCGTGACCAAGACGCACCGCTACGAACCCGACCTCAACGCCACCTACCGGGAGATGGCCGAGCACTACGGCGTGGTGATCATCCCGGCGCGTCCCTACAAGCCCCGCGACAAGGCCAAAGCCGAGTCGGGCGTCCAACTCGTCGAGCGCTGGATCATCATGCGCCTGCGCAAGGAACGCTTCACGAGTCTCGGTGCGCTGAACGAACGCATCGCGCAGCTGGTCGAGGTGATCAACCGGCGGCCCTTTAAGAAGATGGAGGGTTCGCGCGCGAGTGTCTTTGCAGAGATCGACCGGCCAGCATTGCGTGCCCTGCCCGCCACCCGTTACGACTTCGCCACCTGGACCAAGGCCAAGGTGAGCCTGGACTACCACCTGGTGATCGATCGCAACTTCTACAGCGTCCCCTACACCCTCGTGGGTCAGGTCCTGGACGTGCGCACGAGCGCGAACGTGGTGGAGGTCTTCTCAAAGAACCGTCGCGTCGCCAGCCACAAGCGCAGTTACGCCAAGCGAACTGCCGTCACCGATCCCGCGCACATGCCCAGTTCGCACCGCCGTCACGCCCAGTGGACGCCGAGTCGCATCGTTGTCTGGGCGAACAAGACCGGGCCCTCGACGGCGGCGTTCATCGAAGCGCTGATGGCGAGTCGACCCCATCCCGAACAGGGGTTCCGCTCCGCGCTCGGTGTGCTGCGCCTCGAGAAGCGTTACGGCGCCGAGCGACTCGAGCTCGCCTGCGAACGCTCACTGGCGATCCACTCGCTCTCCTACAAGTCCGTGTCGTCGATCCTGCAGCACGGGCTCGAGCGACGCCCGCTCAGCCACGAGCCCACGCGCGCGAACCCGACGCACGCCAATATCCGCGGTGCCAACTACTACCAATGAAAGAGGAGACATGTTGAGCCACACCACGATCGAGGGACTCAAGTCCCTGCGACTACCGGCCATGGCGAGTGGACTGCTCACCCAGCGAGAACAACCCGACTACTCGTCGCTCAGCTTCGAGGAGCGACTGGGGCTGCTCGTTGACGCCGAGCTGCTCCAACGACAGAACCGCCGACTCGAGCGAGTCTTCAAGGCGGCCAAACTCGCCGCCGGCGCGTCGAGCGAGGACGTCGACTTCTCCAGCGCGCGCGGTCTGGACAAGGCGACGTTCGCGTCACTCGTGAACTCGCACTGGGTTCAGCATCATCACAACGTGATCATCGTGGGGCCCACCGGAGTGGGCAAGACCTACCTCGCCTGCGCTCTCGCGCACAGCGCAATTCAAGGCGGCCACACCGCGCTCTACGTGCGAACCCCCCGGTTACTGAACGACCTGGCCGTTGCACGAGGTGACGGACGGATCGCACGAGTGATGAACGCTCTGGCGCGCTTTGACATCTTGATCCTCGATGACTTCTTGTTGCGACCGTTCACCAACGACCAGACCGCCGACCTGCTCGAGGTGGTGGAGGATCGTTCCGCCCGGTCGACCATTGCGACCTCCCAGCTACCGGTCAATCTCTGGCACGAAGGGCTCGGCGACGAGACGGTTGCCGACGCCACCCTTGATCGGCTCCTGGAGAGGTCACACCGCATCGAGCTCGTCGGCGACTCGCGTCGTCAGCGCACCACATCACCAACCTCGCGCAGCGCCAGGGGAACGAAGTGACTCAACACTGTCCTCGCCCGAAGGCGCTAACGCCCTGCTCTACGATGAACGCGAAGGAGGTGAGTTAAGAGGATTCGACCTCACAACAGCGCCGGCCGCTGCGCGGCCATCGATCACCCCGAGACGTGTACGAGAACTCCGGACTGGGTGTTCGAAAACATCGGAATACGCAGCCATTGCAGTGAACGGGTCACGCACGTCGAAAATGACTACCTTTGCACCCCGTGCCATCAGCTCACAGAACTCTTCCCAAATGGCGAGACCAATCGTCGCCGTAGAGGGCCCGCCTTCCTTACCACCACGATGTTGAAGACAATCCCGGCACTCTATGCCACAGAGAACATTCCCTGTGAGGCCAAAACCCTCTACGC
>DAIEHI010000049.1 GCA_027355725.1 Acidimicrobiaceae bacterium | reverse complement strand
TCAACGGGCGTTTCTCGTCAGTGAAGTACGTGGCCGATGGGGCATGGCGATGCCGATCTCAGGGTTGTCGGCACTGAATCGAGGTCACTTCACTTCGGTGGTCGACATTTCGTGCGGGTCCGCCGGCAACTGTGGCGTTATTGGGAGCTACACCGGAAAGGGAGGCTACGTTCAGTCGTTCGCGCTGAACGAAACGAGTGGCACCTGGGGTGGTGTGACGGAGGTTGGCGCATCCTCGTTCCCCGGTGCAATCGGAGCACAGGTCAACGCCATCTCGTGCAACGCTTCGAGCAACTGTGCGATCGTCGGCGTCGTTTTTGGTTCAAAGTCATCTGGTGCGATCTTCGTGCAGTCCACTCGGCCCACGCCGTAACTGCGGATTCCGGTGATTTTCGTACGGGCGCGGCGAGGCAGTGCACGCTTCTCGCGTTGAATCAATCGGAGTCTCCTGGGTCCGCGCGTGACTACGCCACGACCGGGTCCACGACAACGGCACCGTCACACTGCGTTTCAACGGTGCGCTCTGTCACATCGGTCTCGGCCGTCGCCACGCCGGCCAGCGCGTGATCAAGCTCGTCGTTGATCTCGACGTCAGGGTCCTTGACCTGGAGGGCAACGTGCCTTGACACCTCACGCTCGATCCCTCACGCAAGTTCCAAAGACGGCGAAAACGGGTGTGGGTTCAGCTGTCCCAGAAACCCTGAGACATTACATGGCGGGGTGACTACGAAAAGGGGGTCTCCAGTTCACGGCCACTCGGATAGGCTCCCGAAATGGCTACGCCGAGCCTCCACTACCCTCGCTCCGAACGTGAGTTTCGTTCGTGGTTCAGCGATGACCTCGCCTGCTTGGACTACCTCGACTGGCTGCGTTGGGGCGAAGCACGCTTCTGTCACCGCTGCGGCTGTGTCGCACAAACTCGAGCCATCGGAGGCCGTTTCTGGCGCTGCAATGGTTGTAAGACCCGCATCTCACGCACAGCCGGAACTATCTTCCAGGACACCCGAACACCGCTGACTGTCCAGTTCGCGGCGGCGTGGGAGCTCTGCGTCGACAAGGGCGGCATCTCGGCCCTGGCACTCCAGCGCCGGCTCGGTCTGGCCAGCTATCAAACCACCTGGACGATGCTTCACCGCTACCGCGCCGCGATGGCGCGCTCCGGCCAGGAGCTCCTCACGGGCACCGTCGAGGTCGACGAGACCTTCCTCGGCGGAACGCGCCCCGGACCTCGGGGTCGAGGCGCGTTGGGTAAGACGATGATCGGTGTCGCAGTGGAGACCCCGCCGACCGGTGGCTTCGGGCGGGTGCGTCTGCGGATCCTCGCCGACGCTTCCGAGGCCAGTCTGCGGGCCCTCCTGCTCGACACTGTGGAGCGGCGTTCGACGGTCGTCACCGACGGGCTGAAGGAATACATCGCAGCGACGGCTGGTCTCTACACCCACCAGCGCCACATCATCTCGGGCTCGGGCAGCAAGGCGCACGAGCTTCTACCCGGTGTCCATCGCGTAGCATCGCTTCTCAAGCGCTGGACACTCGGCACCCTTCAGGGCTCGATCGGCGAGGACCACTTGGAGGCTTACCTCGCCGAATTCACCTCCAGGTTCAACCGACGCCACTCCCGAGACCGAGGACTACTCTTCCACCGACTGGTGACCCTCGCCGCCACCACACCTCCACTCACCTACCGCGCTCTGGTCCAGGACAACACTCCAAAGCCGACCCCGCCGATACCGCCGCGCGGCGGGGCTCTGCGTCCCCAGACCCTTGAGCCTCTGCCCCTTGCTCGGCCCTGGCGCGATGTCGTTTCGGCGCCATAGTGAGGATTGATGTGCCATCTGAGACCCCGACCAGCATCCAGGTTGCGCGAGCACCGAGACTGGGGACGGTTAGAGGCAACGACCTTGACTCGTCTGAGGAGAGCCCATGAGACTGCGAAGACTTCCACTTGGTGCGATGGTGGCGATGGCGCTGGCCATCCCAGTCAGTGCATCTCAAGGGGTATCGGCAGCTGGCGCGTTACCGTTGGTCTCGCCTTGCCACACCGTGGCGCTCGCGCCCTCGGTGGGCCGAGGTAGTGCGGCGGCCGGCACCGCCTACGAGACGCTCCTCATCAAGAACCGCTCGTCACACTCGTGCAAGTTGTCGGGGACGCCCGCCACCCAGTTCGGCAACTTCGTTGGCTCGGGAGGGCTCGTTGTCTTCAGGGGCGTGGGCCCCGCGGCGACGAAGCTCACCTACGCAGGGCGCGGTAGGACCGTCGTCGTGAAGCCAGGGGCAGTCGCCAGCGTCACCGTCGGCATCGAGACGGCGGCCAACTACCCCCGGTCAAAGTGCGCTGGGGCCAACGCCTCGCGAGTGCGCCTGGTCTTCCCGGGTGGGACCACTCTCTACTACACGCTCCGCACAAACGCGGTCTGCACGAAGATCGCGAGCACGCTCACCTCGGGTGTCGTGCTCGGCACGCGCTTCCCGTAAGGGTTTGGCTTAGGGCCTCGGCGAAAGGTCACCTGTTGAACTCGGGACCGGGGATAACCTTGTCCTGAACTGCTTCCTGCGTCGCTGAG
>DAIEHI010000044.1 GCA_027355725.1 Acidimicrobiaceae bacterium | reverse complement strand
TGGGAAAGTGCCTATTTCTAAGGGCTGTGGGATTCCCAGTTGTACGTCACAATTCACGGCGATCCGTCACCAATGTTGTGCTGTGGTTGAGCTGGGATCTGCGGTAAAGGATTTCCACCTGGGACATTTACTGCCTCTTCGGAAACGAGCGGAGCGCGCATCGGCTGTTCTGCAATCATGACTCGTCACCGACACCGAACCCCTGCGCGTCGCTGAGAAGCGGTTACAGGTGGCCCAACTCGCCTCAGACGTGGGCGAGCTCGATCCCCTTCATCTCGAACTCGTCTTCGTCGGTCCAGATGGATCGATCAGTGAAAAAGGGGAGTGACCTCGAGGTGTATCGAAGCGGACGGATCCGCCTTAACTTGCTTGAACAAGAAGACTTGAGCGTCCGCGTGTTCGGCGGTGTCGGTCGGACACTTCTCGCGGCACGTGTCCCGCAATTTCGGCACTCCGGTTATGCGTGCGGTATGTGGAGATTGTGATCGCTCGAGCGGCCAGCGGGTGGAATCCGAGTGGTGCGAAATAACCGTTGATACGAGCCGTAAGTTCCACAGGGCGGTTCGGAGTTCGGGCGCGTTCTGTTTCGCGACTGCCCCTGAATCAGGTGGTTATTGTGACTCTGAAGGATTCTCCGTGCATGCGCTACACGCGCAGTTTGGCGGAACCCGTTAGGTCGAATGAGACACTTGCGGATTCCGGTGAATTCGGCCACTCAGCCCGACAGTTTTCGGCCACCCGGTGAGGCGGTCGGAGGTCGCAGTGCGACCGACGCTGTCGTGAGTGGTTGTCCTCTCTTCACCTCCTTCTCGGTCATCGTAGAGCAGTCCATCGTCGGGCTCGGCGACGAGCTATTCGATCGGTTCTTGGGTGGTGGTCTTCGTGCGGCGTCGCGAGTCGCCGGTGAGGGTGACGCGGTGCGCGTGCTCCAAGAGACGATCGAGAATGGCGTCGGCGACCGTTGGATCACCGAGACCCTCGTGCCAGTGACTCACCGGCAGCTGTGACGTGATGATCGTGGACTTGGTGGCACGATCCTCCACCACCTCGAGCAGGTCCGCCGCCTGGTCGTCGCTGAGGCTGCGGATGAGAAAGTCGTCGAGCAGCAGCACGTCACAGCGTGCGAGTGAGTTCATGACCTTGCTCAGTCGTCCGTCGGCGCGCGCGAGCGCGAGGTCGTCGAGCAGTCGAGGGACTCGCACGTAGATCGCGCGGTGACCGTCACGGATGGCGCGCTGGGCGAGAGCGCACGCGATGAACGTCTTGCCGACGCCGGTGGGCCCGAGCACGATCACGTTGTGGTGGTGCTCCACCCACTTGGACTCCACCATCGACAGGAAGGTGGCCTTGTCGAGTCCGCGGGTCGCGCTGAAGTCGATGTCCTCGATGACCCCGCGACTGCGCAGTTTGGCCTCCTTCAAGACCCGTTCGAGCCGTCGGTTCTCTCGCTGGAGCAGTTCGCGATCGACGAGCAGCCCGAGGCGGTCCTCGAAGCTCATCGCGGTGTAGTCGGGGTGCTCTCGTTGCTCGAGTAGCCCACTCGCCATGGCGGGTAGGCGCAGGGTCTTAAGACCGTCGAGCGTGCTGTAGTGCAACACGTGATGCTCCTTCATTGGTAGTAGTTCGGTCCTCGCAGGTTGTGGTGGGTGACGCGAGCGCGAGGGGGTTCGCGTCGAAGGGGTTGCTGGTCGAGTCCGTGCTGGAGGATCGAGGCGACGGACTTGTAGCTAAGGGCGCGCAGGGCGAGTGCGCGCGCACAGGCGTCCTCTAAGCGCGTCGCGCCGTATTTCTTCTCGAGGCGCAGCACGCCCAGGGCCGAGCGGTAACCCTGTTCGGGGTGGGGTCGGCTCGCCATCAGCGCCTCGATGAAGGCGCCCGTCGCGGGACCGTTCTTCGCCGCCCAGGTGAGCATGCGCTCGGGGGTCCACTCGAGGTGGCGCCGGTGCGAGGCGGGCATGTGATTCGGGTCGGTCGTGTGGCGACTCTTTAGGTAACTGCGCGGGTGGCTGGCCACGCGCCTGTTGTTCGTGAACACCTCGATCGTGCTTGCACTCGCGCGAACCTCCACGACCTGGCCGGCCAGTTGGTAGGGGACGCTGTAGTAGTGGCGCTCGAACTCGAGGTGTTCTCTGAACTTGGACGGCAGCGTCTTGAGGGAGTCATATCGCGTAGACGGTTAATTGGACGCGGCGTGTTCGTCACCGATCGTGCTGCGATGCGTCGCGACGCTAGGGGGCACCGCGTCCGTTCTGTCCGAGCGCTGGTCTATTTGGACGAGTTTGTTGCGCGCTCCCGCGAGGCTGATTTGAAGTCCTTCGACTTCACCGAACCAGCCCTCACGCTCTGCCTCGGCGACTCGATCGGTAAGGTTCTCGGCGATCTCGACCAGCCGAGGTCGCAACGCCGGATCGGGCCAGAGCATTGGGCAACGAACGCAGGCGTGCTCGTGAATGCACGGGGTGTCGAACGCACGAGCGCAGGTTCCTATCGATACTTTGCGGCGTTCGAAGTGTCCTAGGAACTCTTGCCATTCTTCGTCGGTCGGGACACGGTATTCCTCGCTCGGTCGCAACGAGCGCCGCCGGGCTAAGAAGGCGAGGTGGCCGCGAATCGTTTCTTCGGGGTAAACGGCGTTGTAGCCCATGGTCACGTTGATGTCGCGGTGTCCAGCGATCACTTGAGCGATATGCGGGGGCAGACCATTCATGATGGCGTCGGTGAGAAACATCCTTCGAAAGTCGTGGGGTGTGTAGTGCAGCGCGGTTCCGTGAACTCGGTCGAGCAGTCCAGTGTGGGAGAGAGCCTCGTCAAGTAGCGAGCTGATCATGGCCGGGTTGATGGCGTGGTTCTCAGCCCCCTCGCGACGCTGGAACAGCAGCGGTGATTCACTCCGCCAGATACGTTCGTGCGAATCACGGGCTCGAACGAGTGGAATGGTTTCGTTGTCGTCGCGGACCCGACGGATGACGGCGCTGAGGACGTCGGCGAGCTCGGGACTGACCACCAACAGCCGTTCGGTGTCGGTCTTGGAAGGAACGATCTGCAACAACGGGATCAGTTCGCCGGTGGTGGGGAGGCGGTATTGGACCAGGCTGTAGTGGCTAAGTTCGAGCAGTTCCTCAACTCGAACGCCGGTGAGACGAAGGACCCCGATGCTCGCCCACGCCCAGAAGGCGTTGTCTTCTTCCCGGTTCAACAAACGTCGCTTTCCCCCGAGGTCCTCGACCCAGATGTTGTCCGGCGCCGCGTGCGGGCGCACGGAGCGAATGAGCGTCTCTCCCCCTGCGCAGAACTGTTCGCCGGGTTGAACGAGACGGGCGGCGTCCAACGTCGCTTCGATCTCCCTGCGCCACTGATCAACCGCGCGCACGAGAACCGGCAACACTGGCAGACGATCGCGGGTGCGCGCGTCCATCCGCGCCTTGCGCCGACGCACGGCCTTGCGGCGGTTCATCTCCTGGGGACGGATGGGACAGGGCGCGACCCAGCGCGCCCAGCGGCCCGGGTCGTCGAGGGCCCACTGGGAGAGATCGAGGTAGAAAGCGCGCACACTGGACAGCACGTCGAGGTAACTGAAACGTTCGGCGGTGACGTCGATGGTCTCACCCGTCGGCGTGCGGGTGGTCGTGGTCTTGGTTTGCAGACGCCGCTTCCAGTCACTCGCAACCTCACTGGTCAGGTGCAAGGTCGCGATGCCGGGGTGGTGTTCCTCGAGGTCGGCCCAGAAGCACTTGGCCAGCACGTAGGACCCGGTGACCAGTGTTCCGTAGTCGATGGCGGGTTGGCGTTCCTTCAAGTAGTCAACGAGCAGATCACGAATGGGACGACACGTGATCGAGTAGCGATCAACGAGTTCTTCGACCGTGTGGCGCTGCGCGCCACGGATCTCTCGGAATGTGGGCACATCGGGCCCGAATACCCCCATCTCTCGCAACGCCTTGAAGGTCGCCGTGCTCGAGTCGGACCGGCGGCGCAGGCCCTTTTCGGCATCGAGGATCTCCAGGACATCGCCGATCGTGATATCGGCGAGCCCGCCGCCCTTGGCGGCGATGATCACGGCACAACGAAAGAAGGCGTGGCGCTGGGCGTGCGCCGGGATCCCGGGGTCTTGCGCACAGACCTGGTCGAGTTGTTCGAATCCTTCGCGGTCGCGCGCGCGGATGATGTTGCGCGTGAGCTTGCGCTTCTTGCCACCGGTGAGCAGCCATCCGAGCGAGGGACGCACGACGTCGGCCCCGATCATGACGAGCAGGGAACTCGTCATGAGTGCGAGACGGTCTTCAGAGTATTTGTCAATGCGCTCGAGCCACCGTCGGGGTCCCTGTGCCCAGTCGGCACCCGCGCCGTCCGCTCCACTGAGGTGCCAGCGTTCCTGCCACGAATCGCCGGGTTGTTCTTCCAGCCAGTCGAGGAGCAGCGGTAGTCCACGCCGGTGGTGACTCTGAACACGAAAGCCCGAGAGCCCTGTTGGCGCACTCACCATGGTCAGTAACTCGGCGCGAGTACGTCCGACACCCGGCCAGTGTGACGCGAGGGCGCGTGCGGGGAATCGAGTGCTTGGTGCTTCGGTGTCGAGAGCCCCGGCGGAAGGCGAGTCACTCTCGTCGGCGAGGTCCCGCGCCGGAGCGAGCTGACCTCCCGTGAGGAGCGACGTCACCGGACGCCGCGGCCGAAAAGCACGTCGAGGGTCTCGCTGGAGTAACCCGGTGCGAGAGCCTCGGGTTCGCGTTCCTTCGCCCGACGGGACTGTTCCGCGTGGTGCGCGAGCACTCGGCGAATCACGTCTTCCTGGCGAGGGGCAATGTAGAGCTGGGTGGTCGTGAGTTGCGCGTGGCCGAGGACGAACTGGACGTCCGTGAGCGGCAGGGTCGGATCCTCGGCCATGCGGTAGGCCGCAGTGTGGCGCAGCGCGTGCAACGTCGCCGCCGTGCCCGCACCCTCGTTGACGCGTTCGAACATGCGGTGTGCCGCGTGGTAGTTGAGGGGCCGGATCGGACGACGCAGCGTCCAGAACAATGGCTGACGACTACCTCGGGGAATGAGCCCCTCGTATTGAGCTTGGTAGAGGCGAAGCCAGACGAACGCGTCGCTCGAGGCCGGGAGCTCCTGGACGGCACGGCTGCCCTTTCGCACCACCGAAATCACCTGGCGACCCGGGTCAACGTCACCTCGAGTAGCCGACAACAACTCCGACGCGCGCGCTCCAGTCGAGACGTAAAAGGCGACCAGCGCCCGGTCGCGGTGCGATCGAAGCTGGGCGAAGATCTCGTTAAACTCCTCGTCGCCGATGGCCCGCGGGATTCGGGCCGCCACCGTGGGCCGGTAGAGACCACTGCGCACGTTGCGGTAGCGCTCCATCGGATTGTGGTGAGCGTGAGCTCGCTCGTCGCGACGTGAACGATCGAGCGGGAAGGGATTCAGGATCGGTCCCGTACCCTCCTCTCGGTGATAGTCGTAGAAAGTGCGCAACACGGTCTCGCTGTGAGCGCGCACCGACGGCGCGTAAAGATTCGTCGCTAAAGAGGCGAGCGGGTCCGCGAGCTCTCCCGGGTGGCGCCAGTGCGGACGCACCGGCTTGTTTGCCAACTGCATCCACCGTGAGAAGTCACGCGCCTCGGTGCGCGTGGCGCGCTCCCAGGGCACCTCGACTGACCAGAGGAACCGGAACCACCGCAGCAGATCCATCCCGTAGGAACGAAGGGTGGCCGGTGACCGCCCCGACGCCTGAAGGTCGGCGAAGAACACCCGAACCGCCTCCACCGGAGTGCCCTCGGGGTCGATGAGCTGGAAAGGATCCCAGAGATCGTTGGTCGTGAGCAGCCGTCCTGTTCGAACCACGGTCATCGTCGTCACGTCAGTTGAGTAAGAGGCGCCTGAGTTCATGGGTGGTTGTCTAACACGGCACTGGCGAGAACCTGGGGATGATCAGGAATGATCTGTCAGTGAGTTCAGTCAATAGGTGGTAGTCAATGTTGATCCGCGCCATCTTCCAGGTGGCGAACTCGTAGGGCTCGTCGGGTAGGGGGTGCAGCGCGGGCTTGTCGAGTTCGAGGAACAGCGAGCGACGCGAGCCCTCCATCTTCTTGAAGGGCTTGTCGTTGACGCGCGTGACGAGGCCCGCGATCACCTCGTTGAGCTCGGCCAAGGAGGTGAAGCGACGGTGTCGCAGCACGGCGATGATCCAGCGCTCGACGAGCTGCACCCCGGACTCGACCTTGGCCTTGTCGCGTGGCTTGTAGGGCCTCGCGGGGATGACGAC
>DAIEHI010000038.1 GCA_027355725.1 Acidimicrobiaceae bacterium | reverse complement strand
GTTGCAGTACTGTGCATCTCTGAAGTGCCCTTCGTTCTTGGTGACTGGTGGTCTAAGCAACTCCAGTTTCCCTTGTGCGGAGGGCATTTTCGCGGATTGCCGTCAGCGGCTCACACGAACTCATGAAAGATCGAGGCTAGTCACTAGAGGAAGGAACACCGTGTCACTACAGAAGTTCGTCCCCACCCCCCGCTTCGAGGAGTACCGCGAGACCTTCAAGGACTTCTTCAAGCTCGAGCGTCGCGAGGACGGCGTCCTGCTCGCCCAGGCGCACACGCTCGGCGGTCCCATTCAGCTAAGCGTCCAAAACCACCGCGCGCTCGGCCAGATGCTCAAGGTCATCGGCGCCGACCCCCAGAACGAGCTGCTGATTCTCACGGGTTCGGGCGATGAGTTCATGATGGACTCAGACCCGAACGGCTTTGAGCTCGAAACCGAGGACATGCCCTACTGGGCGTACGAGTACGCGTACAAAGACGGTCGGATCAACGTCTCCTCTCTCGTGAACGACCTCGAAATCCCCACGATTGGCCTCTTCAACGGACCGGGCTTTCACTCCGAGATCGTGCTGATGTGTGACATCACGCTGGCCGCGGAGAACGCGGTCTTCTTTGATCTGCACTACGACATCGGTTCGGTGCCCGCGGACGGCATTCACAACGCGATGCAAGAGCTTCTCGGCACCAAGCGCGCGGCCTACGCGCTGCTCACGGGTGAGGCCATCGACGCGAAGAAGGCCCTCGAGTACGGCCTGGTCAACGAGGTCGTACCGCGTGAGAAGTTGCTCGAGCGTGCGTACCAACTGGCTGATCACATCATGTCCCAGCCGCGCACGACTCGTCGCCTCACGACCCAGATCGTGCGTCGGCCGTGGAAGAAGCGCATCACCGACGACCTCGACGGCGGCTTCGGCATCCAGATGTTCGGCCACGTGGCCAAGCAGAAGTCGATCCACGGCGACGAGCACATTCGCTCGACCGTGGACTACGTGCGCGAAGGTCGCCGGAACAACTTCGACTGAGGCGCAGGAGAGCGCCGTTCCTCGCGGTCCCACCTGGAGGGATCCTCGAGGGGTCGTGCCGCTAGCGTGGGCCAATTGCCTTCGAAGGTAGCGAGACGTCATGACCCAGGCCGATCACTCTGAGACCTCGACGGGTGGAGGTGGCGCGCCGGACCTCGACCGCGGCGCGTCGTGGCGCGGTGGCGCGCCCGCCGGTCATCGGCGCGTGCGGCGTGCGGTGCTGTCCACGGGTGTGGCGCTCGTCGCCGTCTTGATCGCAGCGAGCCTCGTCTCGGCTGGACGCGATATTGCGCGGATCGATCGGTTGAAGTCTCACGGGATTATGGTGACCGTCACCGTAAATGACTGTCGCGGCAACCTGGGCGGCAGTGGCAGCAACGTCGTCGACTACACGTGCCACGGCACTTATCGTGTGAACGGCACCACGTACCACCAGGTCATCGGCTCTCTGACTTCGCTACGTCCCGCGGGTGCCACCGTGCGGGGCGTCGTCGATCCATCCCAGCACGGCTACGTGGCGCTCGCCTCCTCCCTTAGTCACAGCGCGTCGCCAGTGCGGACTCTCCTCATTCCCGGGCTGCTCGGCGTCGGATTCATCGTCGTGCTCGTGTGGTCCCTGCGACGCGTGCGGCGCCGTCCCTAGGAACTCGCGTTTCGACGAATGCCCCACCTTGACCGGACTGGCCGGGCAGTTAGTGGATGATGCGCTCGAGCGCGCCGCTCGACGCGGTGAGTTCACTAACCGTGTCGCCCCACTGATTCGTTACCCAGAGCGACGACCCCGCACCACTGATCCCCATCGGTGCGCTGAATCCATCCGAACGTGCCGTGATGATCCGCACGAGGGAGCCATCGCGAGCGTTGAGCTCGGTCACGGAGTTCCCAAAGAGATTCGTCACCCAGATTCTGGTACCCAGAACACACAGGGCACTGGGTCCGTTGAGGCCGTCGCCCG
This sequence comes from Acidimicrobiaceae bacterium, assembly GCA_027355725.1. Lineage (GTDB taxonomy): Bacteria > Actinomycetota > Acidimicrobiia > Acidimicrobiales > RAAP-2 > RAAP-2. The sequence continues at coordinate 4,290 of DAIEHI010000038.1, read as the reverse complement.
TGACGATCCGCATCACGGAGCCCGTGGACTCCTTGATCTCGGTGAGTGAGTTTCCGTAGAGATTCTCGACCCAGAGGTCCCCACCGGTCGAAGTAACTCCCATCGGCCAGTTAAAGCCACCGGCGCGAGCGTCAATGACTCGAACCACGCGTCCATTGGCGGCGTTGAGTTCCGTGACCGAATTGCCGTTGGCGTTCGTAACCCAGACGTTCCCCCTGGCGACGGCAATGCCGCTGCTCCCGTTGAGATCATTCGTGTTCGTCCCGAGGACGCTGTGGTCAAGTGCTCCGCTCGTGGCGCTGTAAGAGGTGACCGAACTGGTGTTGGTGATCACGTTGCCGGCGACGTCGTCCCTATGCGCCTGGCTCGCAATCCACACCCTGCCTCCGCCTACGGCGACCGCGACGGGGTTGTTCAGATCTCCGGCGTAGAGGGTGCGAGTCAGCTGTCCGGTGCCGCAGTCGAATTCAGCGACCGAGTCGCTCGAGAGATTGGCCACCCACAGGTCAGTTCCGTCGCTGGCGATTCCCATTGGCTCCGAGGGGCTGGTCGACCCGTCACTGATGGTCCGTGCGTACCCGCCGTTGGACGCAGCAAATTCGGTCACGGAGTTTCCCGTGGCATTGGTGACCCACACGCGAGAGCCGCACGTCGCAATTCCCGTTGGGCCGCGGAAGTTGGCTAGCGGAAGTTGACCAGCCGACACGGGAGAACTCGCGAGGGGCACCACCACCGGGGTACTCGCGCCGAGGAGTACGGCGAAGGTCACTAGTACAGGCTTCACTCTGAACGTCACGCTGTCACCTCATCTCCGAGCGCCCCAACCTCTCTACCACCACTGACCCGACTGACGTGGTTCTCCGCTCGAGGTCTCGGCCGCTGTTGAGCGAAACTGTTACCGACGGCGGGCCACGACCGCGAGCGCGTGAGATCCTTTCCTACGCGCCGGCCCTGGCGACACGGTCCTACGGCGCTGCCCTGCGTCTCTTTGGCGTCGCTACAACGCGACGGCGACCCAGCGGCTTCCCGCGGTGTTGGTGTGAAGGAGTGTCGTCCTGACGCGGTTCGCGCTTTGGGAAATGGCGAAGCCGTTCGAGCGGCTCGTAAACGCAACGTGAGTGACCGTCTCGTTCACCACCACTCGCCAGCTTCGTCCCCAGTCCGTACTGCGAACGAGACGCGGGCCCGTGTTTGAGACCTGCTCGAGGAGAATGGTTCCCGGAACGGGTGCGGCGGGCAGCCCGGAAACGTGTTGGTAGACCACGCGATACGACGAGCTGAGCTCTCGCAGGGGCTTGAACGTCGCGCCCGCGTCGTAGGAGATGAAGAGCCAGGACGCGCCGCCACTCCAGCCGGGCGGCACCGATGACGCGGGAGGTGTGACGAATCCAGAGCCCGCGTCCACGGCGAGGAGGATTCGATCGGTGACCGCGCAGATCGGGGTGTAGCTCGCACCGATCAGATCGGTGGAGGGTGTCCTCCACTCACCCCACGTCCCATCGCTGGATAATCGGGCGCCGGAAGAGAATCCTCGATCGTTTCCGGCGACGAACCATCCACTCGACCCCACAAACGAGAATGACGCCTCCAACTGGGTGCCCCCGGCAGGAGTTACCAGAGGTGTCCGCGACCGTCCGGTCCAGTGGTCCAAGGATGATGAGGTGGCGAGGATCCGGGCGTTACCGCTCGAAGCGGACGAACCAAAGAGGTAGGTCAGCGGACCGTGGGAGGCCATCTGGGTGACGCCACCACCGACGCCGAGTGAATTGAGGGAGAGCTCACGCCAGGTCCTTCCAGCGTCGTGGGTCGACCACAGGTGGTTGGCGACGACTTGCAAAGACGGGTTGGCGGCGTAGGGGGCGGGGATGCTGCCGTAGATCCACCCGTCCCTAGCGTCGGCGAAGTGGACGGTCAGCGTTGGGTACCCGGCCCCGTAGGAGCCCCACGACGCGAAGCGAAGGTCAGTGTTCAGCTCACTCGGGACTGGTACGGCGCTCCACGTTCTCGCACCGTCGCTGGTACTACGCATCGCGGCACACGTGTGGGTTGCGCAGTCGAAGAGTGACAAAACGTAGCCGCGTGTGCCCGACAGAAACGTGAACGAGAGTGGATCGAGACGCGGAGACGTGGCGCCAACGTCAGAGGGAGCGAGAAGTAGGGCGCACACGAGCAGCGAAAGGACAATCGATGGTCCGTATCGGCACGAATTGCGCATGGCGCCCCCCTCGCGTACTGTCCTACCACGCATGGTCCCTTCGTGGTCGGGCGTGCGGTTGTCTCGAAAATCGTGGCGGCGTCTAGTGACGGGTTCGCGCTCAATGCGCGAAGAGAAAGTTGACTCCCGTGGCACTTCTGGGACAGTCAACGCTCCTGGGGCGGTCTCTTGCGGTTGACGGCATAGTCAGCTCCCACTCACGACGTACATCGATGGTGATGCGTGCGTGGCGAGCGACAGATCATCGGCGAACTCGGCGTGAGCGCACGATTCATCACGACGACGTGACGTCACGCGTGCCCCGAAGTACTGCTCTCCACTGGCGGCCGCGGTAGCCCGTCGATACCGTGAGGGAGTGGAGAAGGAAAACTCGAAGGCATTCGATGGTGGGGTGGTCCGCGTTGTCCGCCGTGGCGCCACTGTCTTGCGACCAATGGGACCGTGGTCGCCCACAATTCATCGTCTCCTCCTCCACCTGCGAGCGCGTGGCTTCACTCTCTCCCCGGGCTTTCGAGGCGTGACGAAGGAGGGTCTCGAGATTCTTGACTACCTGGAAGGAACAGTCGGGGGTTACCCGATCTCGTCGGGGGCCGAGACGCGGGAGGCTCTCACGAGCGCAGCGCACGCGCTGCGAGACTTCCATAACGCGAGCGTCTCTTTCACTAGAGAGCGCAGCGACAAGTGGATGCTGGTATCCCGTGCACCGCACCAGGTCATCTGTCACGGAGATTTCGGGCCGCACAACTGCATACTCGAGGGAACGTCTGTTGTCGGGATGATTGATTTCGATACCGCCCATCCCGGTCCTCGCCTCTGGGACGTGGCTTACTCGGTGTATCGCTGGGCACCAATGAGCGTCGCCCCGGACGTGGGTGGCGCGAGAACGGTGAGCGAACAGGCCGAGCGAGTCCAGCTCTTCTGTGACGAGTACGGTCTCACTCGCGAGAGTCGCGAGCAGTTGGTGGACGTGGTCGTCGAGCGTCTTCGTGCGCTGGTGAACTTCATGCGTCACCAAGCCGCCAGGGACGTCGAGCCGTATGCCCGTCACGTCGAACGGGGTGACGACGTCCTCTTCGAAGCTGACATTGAGTACATCCTCTTGAACAGAGATTCGTTTGGCGTATCGTCCGCTCCGACCTAGTCGCACGACCTGGCACGGTTCGATGTATTTCGGCGAGATCTAGATGACGTATGTGACAGACTGCCCCACGAGTTGCCGTCGCGTCGAGGTGGCTCTCCACTTCGACCTCGAGCGACGAGCGGCCTTCACGACGACGTCGCGCGAGTGAGCGACTCCCGGTCCGCGTCGTTTCGTGAAACTTCGATCCTCCTAGTGCGAACACGCACTTCGCCACGCGGCGTGACCTCACGTCACGACGTCAACGACCAGGACGAGGCATCAGTTGACGGCCTTCTTCAGCAGTGCGACTAGTTGCTTCGTGTCAGCGGCGGTCAACTTCTTGACTGCGTACGAGGTGGGCCAGACGTTGCCCTCATCGAGGTTGGCGGCCTCCTGAAAGCCAATGGTGGCGTAGCGCACCTTGAACTTGGCGGCGCTCTGGAAGAACACCACCACCTTGCCCTCCGCATTCGTGTACGCCGGCATTCCGTACCACGTCTTTGGCTTCAGGTCGGTGTGCTTCTTCACGAGCGCGTGGAAGGTTTGCGCCAATTCTTTGTCAGAACCGGACATTTCGGATATCGCGTTAAGGCACGCGGCTTCCAGATCAGCTCCCGCCTTGGCGGCTTTGGCTTCGGCCAACGCGGCTCTCATGGCGGCCTTTTCCTCTTTGCTGAAGATCTCGTTCACGAATCCTCTTTCCATCAGATCAGCACTCTTTCCCAAATCCTATGAATGCGCCGAGCGCCTGGCATCTTGAAAACTGGGGAAAGCCCCTCGCGCGTCCCTTACGGTCCTGCCCGTCCGCGCACACTGAATCGCCCTGGGTCTGATGGAGACTCTCAGGCTGTGATTTCCATCAGTGCGGATGCGCTGATGTTGGCATCGTAGACGGCCTCGAACTCGACCGGCGGCAAGTCGGCCAGGTAGCTGTGCAGACGCTCGTTGTTGTGCC
>DAIEHI010000034.1 GCA_027355725.1 Acidimicrobiaceae bacterium | reverse complement strand
CTGATTAGTGATTATGCCACCTTGGCGGTCGCGTAGTACTCGGCTGGCGTCAAGTGCCCGAGAACGGCCTGGTGTCGTTCGCGGTTGTAGAAGACCTCGACGTATTCGAAGATGATCGTGCGTAGTTGTGACTTGGTGAGTTGGCGCACCGGTCCATGCAGGAACTCCATCTCGCGCTTGGCGGTCGCCCAGAAGCTCTCCATCGCGTCGTTGTCATATGCATCACCCGTGGCCCCGAAGCTAGCCGACAACCCCCAGTCGCTGAGGCGATTGGCGAGTTCCAAACTCGTGTATTGCGGGCCTTTGTCGGAGTGGTGGACCAGTTCGCCATCGGGACGCCGGCGTGAGAGCGCCATCACAAGCGCTGAAACGACCAGGTCGGTCGTCTGGCGCTCGCCCATGGCCCAGCCAACGAGGGTCTTGTCAAAGAGGTCGCGGATGCCGGCCAAGAATTACTTGCCGTCGAAGCAGTGGAACTCCGAGATGTCGGCGACCCAGCGCTCGTCGGGTCGCGTCGCGCTGAAGTCACGCTCGAGCAGGTCCGGCGCGTAAGCGGTGTCGGGCCTGCCACGTCGCCACCTCTTGCTACCGTGCACGCCCACGAGTCCGTGTTCGACCATGATGCGCGCCACGCGGTGTCGTCCAACGCGGTGACCGCGGTGACGCAGTTGTCCCAGAATGCGCGGCGCGCCGCAGGTGTGGCGAGAGAGGGTGTGGATCTCCTCGATCTCACTTAAGAGCGCGTTATCGTCCCACTCTCGCTGACTGGGCTGGTAATGCAACCACGCGTAGTAGGTCGAGCGGGGCAGGTCAATGACGCGACACAGATCGCTGACGGCGTGCTCGGCTTGGTGGTCGTGGACGAAGCGGCAGCCGGTCACCGCAGCGTCTCTTTCGCGAAATAGGCGGCGGCCTTTCGAAGGATCTCCATGTCCTCACGCTGCTGGGCGTTCTCCTTGCGCAGGCGCTTCAGCTCCGCCGCGTCGTCCGCATTGAGCGACGACGGATCCTCAGCACGTTCGGCGGACTTGCGATCCTCGCTCACCCAATACCAGAGCGTGCGATCGCTGACGCCGAGCGATCGAGCGACGTCGGCGATGGAACGTCCCGACGATTTGACGAGTGCCACCGTCTCAGATTTGAACTCGGAGGGATATCTGGTCTGACGGGCCACGTTGGGCTCCTTCCTTTTGGGGCCTGTCCCCAAAATTTAGGTGTCCATCAAACCGTGGCAACTCCACGTGTCCCAGAGTGCAAACTCGACGCGACGACCAAGACTTATTGAAGCATTAGTGACCTCACAACTGCTCCTCAACTTGGCCCATCAAGATGGGTCGCGTCGGGGACATCCCTGACTAGTGAAAGTGGGTAATGCCATGTACCGCAAGTCCAAGTTCAGGTTGGTACGACGAGTGGGCGGGAACACCCTCATTGCGCTCGTCGCCCTCGGCAGCGGCGTCGCGATCGCGAATGTCGCTTCGCACCAGTCACAGGCCACAACGACTTCAACGCCAAGCGCCCTCGCATCGTCTGGTTCCGCCACCTCGACCGCGCGAACTGTAACGACCTCGCAACCCCAGTCGAATGCCAGTGCCACACTCGTCTCGACATCGGCGCCGCACGTAAGCGCGGTTGCGGGAACCGTCACGACTCTTTCAGGTTCCTCCCTCTCGATTCGCAGTCGTAGCGGCGCGGCGTTGACCTATGGTCTCAACTCATCGACGATCGTGATGAAGGGTCGCGCTAGGACGACACTCGCCAGTGTGAGGGTCGGGACACCGGTCTACGTGGTGCCTTCGACCTCGAGTCCCACCGTGGCGGCGGCGATCGGCATCATTCCCGCAACCGTGGGAGGGGAACCATCAGAGGGCAGTTCGAACGGATCGGACGGCAATTAGAGGATCTCGACACGCGGGCTACGTCATGTGACGTAGCATCTCCACGCTTCGACCAAGCAGAGAGAATCATTGAGTTCACGAGACCTCCTGGTCCTTGTCAATTGTGACTCCTCCAAATTGAGCGGCACCCTGCCTGCAAGAATGAACGACTACGGAATGTTCGAAAGGAACGTCGACTCATTGGCTTCAGTGGTCAAGGTCCCAGAGCCGTCAAATCCTTATGGATCGAGGATTCCCCTCTTGGACGTCAAGACCTCGCCGCAGGGATCCCCACCGCGTCAAGGACCACGACCTACCTCATGGGTATTCGCGTGCCGTCGCCTACGCCCTAACGATCACTCAAGCCTCCGCGCCGGTTCATCGCGCGCATCACGTCCTTGGTCGAGTGGTCGCCGGATGAACTGTGAGACTGCTCATCGACAAGATTGACTTCTAAGGCCGACCAAGGATCACGATTCACTTTCGAGGGATCATCTGCGTCGTGCGAGATGCTGGTCGCCAGCTGACAGCGCACCGCGGTGAGAGGCGGTTCGCGCGATAGAACCCTCACGTTCACCGTCGTCGTGGCCAACTCCACGTCGTGCAAAGTGCTGCAGCCAAGTGTCCCGAGTTGTGGATTTCGAGTGCACCACTTCGTCTCCCAAGGATGATGTGGTCCACTGAGCGTCACGGCGTCCTCCCATATCACTAGTACCGAACCCCTTCGCAGATGAAGTGCTTGTTCTGGTGCAACAGAAAGAGTGGTCGACTCTGGCGAGTCACCGAAGTTCAATACCCCCGAGGACGAAGATTGCGAAGCGGGTCTCAATACCGTGGTACGCCCGGCGGTAACTCCCCGCGACGTTCTCGGAGACCTTTTCGCAATATGGGGGAACTCGTTCGTCGACCACGATACGTGAGTCATTTCACGTCTCCACTTGCGCAAGTAGTTACTTGCGCATATGATACGCAAGTAGTTACTTGCGCAACGTGAGAGGAATGAACATGAGCAATGACCGAATTGAACGTGACATAACAATCGCCGCCACCGTTGACAGGGTCTGGGAGGTCCTCACGACCCCCGAGCACGTTGGCACGTGGTTCGGAACCGGACGTCCTATTGAGATTGATCTTCGCCCCGGTGGAGAAATGGTCCTCGACCACGGCGCGAATGGCCGCTATCGGACCGTCTTCGTCGAAGTCGATCCACCACGCAGGCTGTCGTATAGGTGGGCGGAGGGATATCCGAACACGCTCGCGAATGAAACAAACTCGACCTTGGTGGAGTTCACCATTACACCCCTCTCTGAAAACGAGACGCGTCTCGCCGTGGTGGAGAGTGGCTTTGGCACTCTCGTCGTGCCCGAAGGCCGTGAGTGGGTCTCCTACGAAGGCCACAGCCGGGGATGGTCCGATGTACTCGCCAAGGCCGCAGCCTACGCTGAACGCCGAGACTCGACGCCCATCATGTCAGCACAGTGAGCGTCATAGAAGAGGTGTTGGGTGCGCTTGACGACCCGACACGTCGCGCCCTGCTCGATCAACTCGCTGAGCGTGGCACGGCGACCGCGACCGGCCTCTCGTCTCAATTACCCATCACACGCCAAGCGGTCGTCCAACACCTCGCCGTTCTCGCCAAGGCCGGTCTCGTGTCGGGTGAACGTCACGGTCGAGAGCGATGGTTCTCGATACGCACCGAGAGAATTAGCGACACTGCTCGTTGGCTCGACGAACTCGCTGCCAAATGGGACCGTCGCCTCGACGCGATCAAGAGCATCGCAGAAGAGGAGTGAGAATCTCGTCGACGCCAGGAAGTGGGTCACAGCCTTCACCAATGGTCGGTCGTCGAGATTCAACCTTCTGAAGGGGCGCCTCTTCGCCACCGACCGACTTCGTCCATTCAGATCGACACCGGCAACACTCTCATGATCGCATTCGCAATAACTTGGTAGCCGCTGTCATTGGGATGGATGTTCGGGCCATAGGGCTTGGACGCACACATCCACGTCAGTGCGCAGACCTTGGCCACATTGGTGGGAATGACACCGTGCTTGGCCGTCATGAGAGGCGAACGGTCGTACGTCGCGAATGCGAGTGCCACCTTCGCCACAGGAATATTGAACGAGCTGTAATCCTTCGTAAGGACATTGTTGAGTTGAGTCAAGACAACTGTTGATGAGGCGGCGAACGCCGCACCCTGATGTCCCTTGAGCGCGTCAGCCAAGTAGGGGTTGTAGTGGTCTATCCCTACGAGCGTCACGTTCGGTCCCTCCGCCCTTGTGAGGCGCGAGAGAATCGTCGGCAACTGGCGCCGTAACTGATTCATCTGCGAGGCCACGCACGGCGTATTAACGTGCTCACCGGCGAGACATTTGACAATGTCATTGAACCCCATATCAATGGTGATGAGCACGTCGCGAAGGTGATGGGACTTCAAATACGCAACCGCGTCGCTGAGCTGGGTGTCGACAGACTTGTAACAGGGGTTGCGACCATTGATCAACGTGAGGGTGGATTCACCGGGACATCCGATTTGGGTGAGGCGCAGTTGTACGCCCTTGGCCGCAGCGAGCGCCACGAGTCGATTGGCATAACCCTCGTTGGTGCGTTGACCCTTGGGCTTTTGAACTGTCGGTTGAACACCGACTGACACCGAGGCACCGACGTCGAGGTAGTAGATCCTCTGCCCCTTGCGCACCGTGGCTGAAGTTGACACGGTAAACGACGATGCGACGATCACCGCCGCGAAGAAGATCGCGGCCGTTGATGCGCGTCGGCCTCGTCGAAACATCATTCCTCGTCACTTTCAAATTTGGGCAATACCGCTGCAGCCACACCGCCCGCACTCGACGTTAGTGAGGCTCAGTTGACGTCAACGCCCCGCCACCGGTGTCGAAAGTCCCCTCTGGTGGGTCTGACGGCGAACGCGACGCTCGCGTGCACCTCCATGTCGAGCAGCCAGTTCTCAACGCACTCGTCTGACGGTGCATCGTGACCGGGTACGTGAGCTAGGAGCTACCAACCAGTTGACGAGCAGCCCTGCTGGTCGGGCACCCAACCTCCGGTCACCTTCATTCCAATGATGATCTGCGCGTCCTTGGGCGCTTCACCCGCGAGTGGCGCGAACCGAGTGCCGCCGTATTGGAGCCATGTAGAGTTCGCGAAGCCAATGCCCGAGTAGGAAGGTCCGTTCATCGCCCAGTTGCCGCCCACTTCACAGATGGCCACGTGCTGCCATTCGTGACGCAATTGCTCGACCGTGAGTCTCGCCTGCAATGCAACGTCATAGAGCAATGAGTTTCGTACCGCCAGCGCTCGCGCACGAAGCTCGGAGCGATGCATAGAAGCACTCACAGCGCGAGCGGTCTTTTCATTCGTCAACGGCGCCGCGGCGCTCACCGATGAAGCCAGGATTACGGCACTTGAGAACAACGCAAGTACCGCATAGATCATTCGTCGCACAGATTCTCCTTGCACCACGCAAGGTCCTAAGGGCCACAAGGCGACAGGGTCACCGGCTCCTCGGACACAACTCGACACAACACGTACGTTTGCCGAGCGGCATGGTCAATTGGTCACGTATCCACATCGTTGTGGGTGACATCGAAGCAGTCATTGCTGCGCCATCAATTGTAAAGGGGTTCTTTGATAATCGAGACGTTTCTACGTGTCACCATGTCCCCGAACCCGACAACGATCAGGGTAGATAAGAAATTGACTTTTATCCGCACTCGCCCACATCTTCTCTGTTTCGCCAGGAAACATCAACCCCCACGCACCTTCGGTGATGTCGCATTGGCGCGTGCAACGAAGTCACCTGAAGTGAGCCCGACGCGCGCGACCACACAACCTCGGAGAGCAACGATCAACAAAGCGAGCCCTTCGTGCAAGACGTGTCGCTAGATCGAGGGCGAAGGTGCGCGTTCTATGAGACACCACTTCGAGCGAGACGATGGATCGCAGCACCGAGTCCGTGGTTCAATACCGTGATCACCACTGGACGTCTCGGCCGGCACACAGATCAGCATGTCCCACGAGATGTCGCGGTCCCCTTGACGAAGGCACTTCGCGGAAACGCGATACACCCGAGTTGGTACGTAGAGTTATGGCGTGCTCTTCGCCGCTATCGACACACCATGGCGAGCGTTACTGCTCTTCGCGGCAGGTGTCGCAGCAGGAATTGTCAATGGCGTCGCGGGAGGGGGAACGTTCATCACCTTCCCCACGCTCCTGGCGCTGGGGATTGCTCCCCTCCAGGCCAACGTCTCTTCAACGGTCGGACTCGTACCGAGCGTGCTCGCGGGCGTGCGCGTGTTTCGACGAGAACTCTCGAAGCATCGCGCAACCCTGCGACGCCTGATACCGACGTGCGTCGTCGGCTCAGGTGTGGGCACGGCGCTGCTCCTCACG
>DAIEHI010000013.1 GCA_027355725.1 Acidimicrobiaceae bacterium | reverse complement strand
CGACCACGAAGTCGGCCTGGCGTGAAACCGACCTCGCTACCGCGGAGCCACTTTCAGCCAATGCAACCTGGGCGCGGGGCGTGTCCACCATGGTGTACCTCGATTCGAGTCTACGAGGAGCACGCGACTCGTCGACCGCGCGTGCGCCACGCGATCGACGTCGCGATGATTCCCTAGACCTGCCTTGGGGATTGATCGTGCGTGCGCACGATCGCTACGCGTGTGGCGCCGGCGCAATCGTCGAAAAGTCGTCCGTGCCCGCGGCATTCCACCAACTGGGCGATCCCGCAGTCGCCGCTGACGTCGAGGTGCTCGCACGTTGCTCGGCCCCGATCACGTGCAAGAGCGCGTTGATAAGCGCCAAGTGTGTGAGGGCTTGAGGGAAGTTACCGAGGTGACGCGCGGTGGTCGGATCAATCTCCTCACCGAAGAGTCCGAGCCCGCTCGCGGTGCCGATCAGCTTCTCGCACTGGGTGCGGGCGCGATCGAGTTCGCCGATCTCCACGAGGGCGGACACCAGCCAGAATGAGCAGACGGTGAAGCTCCCCTCGGGCTCTCCACCAATACCGTCGTCGGTGGACGTCGTGCGGTACCGATAGACGAAGGGGCCGTCGGCGAGCTCGTCGGCGACCGCGAAGACGGTCGCGCGGATCCGCTCGTCGTCCGAGGGGAGGAATCCCACGAGGGGCAGCACCAGCAAAGACGCGTCGAGTTCCTCTGAACCGTAGGCCTGGGTGAAGAATCCGCGAGCGCTGAGTGCGTTGTCGCAGATGTCAGTATGCATCTCTTTGGCCGCCGCCCACCACCTGTCCGCACGCTCCTTCTCACCGCGCATCGAGGCCAGTCGCGCGCCACGGTCGGCCGCCACCCAGCACATGACCTTCGAGAAGGTGAAGTGCTGAGGTTCGCCGCGCATCTCCCAGATGCCGTGGTCGGGCTCGCGCCACGACGCCAGCGCCGTCTCCACGGCCTGGATGACAATGCGCCAGGCTCGCTCGCTCAGTGAGTCACGCGTGCGAGCGTGCTGGAAGACGCAGTCGACGATGGCGCCCAAGATGTCGAGTTGATTCTGGTCGATCGCTTCGTTGCCGATGCGCACCGGCTGACTGCCCGCATACCCGGTGAGGTGATCCAGTTCGCACTCGGGCAGCGGCGTCGTGCCGTCCACCGGGTAGAGCACCCGCAGGTGGCCGCGCTCGGTTAGTCGCGCGTGGTTGGTGCGCGCGTTGGGCTCGAGCACGTCGCCGAGGAAGGCGATGAAGTCGTCGGCCTCTGTGTGATAACCCAGCGCGTGCAGTGCACGCAACGTAAAGGCGGAGTCGCGAATCCAGGTGTAGCGGTAGTCCCAGTTACGCCGCCCCCCAAGATTTTCGGGCAGCGAGGTCGTCGGCGCCGCCAGGAGCGCACCGGTCGGGGCGAAGGTGAGACCCTTCAGGGTCAGCGCGCTGCGCTGGAGCAACTCACGCCAGGGGTGGTCGGGGAATCGACCGCCATCGATCCACCCGCGCCAGAACCGACTGGTCTCGACCCGGTAGGCGTCAACGTCGGCATGGGTGGACGGTACCGGGGCGTCAGACCAGCTCATCACGACGAAGGTGGACTCCCCCTCGGTCAAGCGGCGTCGGGCGCGCACGGCACGGCCCTCGATGCCGAATCTCATGTCGCCACTCAAGGTGAGACCCGGGAACTCGGCGTTGGTCGTCACGACGCGCTCGTACGTCGGTCCGTCGTACTCCCAGTGCGCGTCGTCGCGTCCGTAATCGAACGAGGGCTCGCAGTTCAGCGAGATATCGACGCTGCCGTGCAGGCATGTCGCAGTGCGCACGAGCACGTGACGCGCGTCGAAGTCACTCGGCGTACGGCGGTAGAGTTCGGGCCGTTTGCTCGTGCGGTACCAGGGACCCACGGCGAGAAAATCGTTCACCACCAGCCAACCACTGCGGGTCTGCCACGTAGTGGCGAGGATCATCGTGCCCGGAATGTACTGGCGGTGCGCGGGCACTGCGCTGTCGACTGGCGCGAGTCGAAACGAGCCGGCCGAGCGATCGAGAATCGTGCCGAAGATGCTGGGATCGTGAGGCTTGGGCAGACACATCCACTCGATGGAACCCGTCGGCGCAACGAGCACCGTGTTCTCGCAGTCCGAGAGAAAGGCGTAGTCGGCGATGGGCGGAAAGATCGACTCCAGCATCACTTGATTGGGCGGACCCTCCATGTACCCATCCAGAAGCGGAGCCGACGACGAGAGTGAGCGGATTTGGGTCACGCGAGACTCATCGCTGCCGGAGGGGGTGGGCTTTGACTTCGAAGGAGGCGCCAAATGGACTCTTTCGGGAACGGTGAGTGCGCCACGATGACGCGAACGGACGAACCAAATCGATCAGTCGTCACAATTTTAGCGAGCGACCACTCGCGAGTGACCGCAGGCGACGCACCATGGAGTCGTGCGAGCCAGCAACGGTGATGAGCGTCCCATTCGCACCACGAGGTGGGGACGCGACACCCGAGTTCCACTGGGGATGAGAAGCCTCAGCTGCCCGTGACCATCCTCGTCGAATCACAGCGATTCCACCTGCACCGCGCTGACCGGCGCCCTTCTTGAGGACTTCGCCGGTAACAGGGGTTCAGGTCAAAAAAGTGCTCCCGGCAGGATTCGAACCTGCGCTCACGGTTTAGGAAACCGATGCTCTATCCCCTGAGCTACGGGAGCGGGACTTCCGCGAGAACCTCCGCGGATGGTTCCGCGCGAAAATCGACCCTAAGCCTAGGTCCCTATGGTGCGGGGAGCCGACTCGGCGGCACTTGACGGCTCATTCGTTAACAAAGTAATCTTTGTTCTTTGTTTGTGAAAGAGAGACATCGTGAGCACGTCTCAACTCATCGCCGAAGTGGAGACCAAACTCGCCGTGACGAGGCAGAGGATTGCCGAGTACGTCGCGGAGGCTCGAGGATACGAGGCTCAACTCGCCTCGCTCCGTAGCAGCGGCACTAGAGATGGCGATATCGCAAGAGTGCCCAGGACTGAAGCCATCGTGACCACCCTTCGGGGGGCCGAGGGAACACTCTCCCCGTCAGAGATTCTCGCCCACCTACTCGCCTCGGGCCGTGACGACGACCTGCGCAGGGTGACGGCCACTCTCGACTATCTGGTAAAGGCCGGTCGGGTAGTACGACCGGAGAGAGGACGCTATATCAGTCTGTGATTCGGCAGAGCGTACTCACGCTCTTGACAATCTCGAGGTGATCAGACATCCGCCCAGTCTTTGGGTCCGATTAAACATTTAGTCGTCGCACT
>DAIEHI010000208.1 GCA_027355725.1 Acidimicrobiaceae bacterium | reverse complement strand
GGTGCGGCGTTACGGTGTCGACGCGGCGATCCTGTTTTCAGACATCGTCGTGCCCTATCACGCGATCGGCTTCGGTGTCGACGTGGTGCCCGGACGTGGTCCGGTGATCGCCGCGCCGTTCCAAGGCGCCGAGGACCTGGTGCGCCTTCGTGACCTCGAACCCTCTGACATCACCCACGTCACCGAAACCGTGTCGCTCGCGGTCAAGGAACTCGAAGCGACCAACACCCCCCTCATAGGTTTCGCCGGAGCGCCCTTCACGGTCGCGAGTTACCTCGTCGAGGGGGCGCCGACTCGTGACTTCGCGGTGATCAAGAGCCTGATGCACCAAGATCCGGTGCTCTTTCAGTTGCTCCTCGACCGCCTGGTTCACATCACGGTCGCCTTCCTTCGCGCCCAGGTCGCTCACGGTGCGCGCGCCCTGCAACTCTTCGACTCCTGGGCGGGGTCGTTGACCCGCGACGAGTACCAGCGCTTCGCCCTGCCCGCGACGCGGCGGGTCTTTGAGGGCGTTGCGGACCTGGGCGTGCCCACGATCCTGTTCGGGGTCGGCACCGGTGAACTGCTCGACCTGATGAGCAGCGCCGGCAGCACGGTCATGGGCATTGACTGGCACGTCGACCTCGACGCCGGACGGCGCCGGGTTGCGAACAAGCCAGTCCAGGGCAATCTCGATCCGGCGCGCTGCCTTGGGGGCGAGGCCCTCGCCGTTGAGGCCGCCCGTGAGGTGCTCGCTCGAGCCGGGCATGACGCGGGACACATCTTCAACCTCGGACACGGCGTGCTGCCCTCGACGAACCCTGACGCACTCGCCGCGGTTGTTCGCGTCGTGCACGACGAAGGCAAAGCGGGTGTGCGATGAAGACCGGTGTGCTGGTGATGGCGTACGGCACGCCGAGCACTCCTGAGGATGTGGAGGCGTACTACACCCGCATCCGCCACGGTCGCGCGCCGACCCCTGAGTTGTTGAGCGACCTGGTTCGTCGCTACAACGCCATCGGTGGCACCTCGCCGCTCGCCGAGCGCACCGCCGCCCAGGTCGCCGGACTCGCCGAGGCACTCGAACGTATGGCACCGGGCGCCTTTGACGTGCGTTTCGGATCGAAATACGAACCGCCCATGCTCGAAGAGACTGCCGCATCGTTTCGAGACGAGGGATTCACCCGAGTCGTCGGGCTCGTACTCGCCCCGCACTCGTCGTCGATGTCGACCCTGCAGTACATGGCGCGCGCGAAAGAAGCACTCGGCGACGGCGTCGAGCTCGTCGAGATCAACGAGTGGTACGAAGCCGAGGGCTTTTTGGAGCTGATCGCGTCACGCGTGCGTGACGCCCTTGCCAATGTGCCGGCGAGCGAACTCCCCACCACCGAGGTGATCTTCTCCGCACACTCGCTGCCCGAGAAGATCCTTTTGAACGGCGACACCTACCCCGAGCAACTGAGAGACAGTGCTAAACAGGCGGCGCGGATCGCTGACGTGTCTGCCTGGGACATTGCCTGGCAGTCCGCCGGACGGACTCAGGACCCCTGGATCGGCCCCGACATCCTTCAGGTGCTTCGACAAAAGCACGCTGAGGGAGTGACGACCATCGTGTCGTGTCCAATTGGCTTTGTCGCCGATCACCTCGAAGTCCTCTTCGACATCGACATCGAGGCCATGGGTGTCGCCAACGAGATCGGCCTCAACCTGATTCGAACGGCTTCATTGAATGACGACCCCGCGTTCGTAGCAATCCTCGCCAACGTCGTTCGAGCCCGCGTCGCGTGAATACGCCGTCGATCGTCATCGTGGGCGGGGGCATCGCTGGCCTCGCGGCCGCGTGGGAGCTCACCGGCGCCGACGAGGGTCCGAGTGAGTCAACACCCCGAGTCGAGGTGCTCGAAGCAGGCGACCACTTCGGTGGAACCCTCGTCACCAGCGAATTCGCAGGAAGAACGATCGACCTCGGGCCCGATGGCTTCCTCGCGCGGCGCCCCGAGGCGCTACAACTCATTCGAGAGCTCGGCGTTGAGGACCAGCTCGAGGCCATTGCCGCAAGCGGCGCGTCGATCTGGCTACGTGGTGCGCTCGACACGCTGCCCGAAGGACTCGTCCTCGGCATCCCAACCAGTTCCAAGGCGCTCTCATCACTGAAGGGACTCACCTGGCGCGCGCGGTTGGCGGCTCGCCGTGATGAGTGGTTGCCGCGGCGTCTCAGCGTGAGCGACGACGCGACCATTGGTGAGATCGTGCGAGCGAAGTTGGGTCGAGAGTTGAGCTATCAGTTCATCGAGCCCATGGTCGGCGGCATTCAGGCCGGACGCATCGACGACCTATCGGCCAAGGCCATCTTCGCGCCGCTGCTCGCCGCAGCCAAGCGCGGCGGTTCGCTCATGAAGGCAATGCGGCCCGCGACCAACGCCGCGCCGGGACCGAGTGAGCCCAAGGGACCTCTGTTCTGTTCAATGGCGGGGGGCATTGGCTCCCTACCCGAGGAACTCGTTCGACAATTGCGCGCTCGCGGCGTGGTCCTGCGCTCAAAGACGCCGGTGACGGCACTACGGCGCACGCCATCGGGCACGTACCCCTGGGAAGTCGACACCGAAGCAACGACGACGCTCGCGAATGTCTTGATCCTCGCGACCCCGGCACCTCTCGTCGGGCGCCTCGCGGGTGAACTCGATCCGGCACTCGCGCGCCTCGCGACGATCCCCAGTGCCGGTGCAGCCATGGTGACCTTCGACGTAGCCCGCTCCAACGTCACCCTGCCCGCGTCGGGCACCGGCGTCTTGGTCCCGCTCGCAACGAAATGGTCTGGTGAGGGAACGATGATGGTGACCGCACTCACCTTCCTCGATCGCAAGTGGCCGCGACTGCATCGAAGCGAGGACGTCCTCTTTCGCGCCCACGTTGGTCGCATCGACGACGAGCGATGGACTGGCATGAGTGACGAGGAACTCGTGGCACGCGTCTCGAACGAGGTGCGAGAGATACTCGGCACATTTCGCGACCCCATCTCGACGATCGTCCAGCGATGGCCGAGCGGCTTACCCCAGTACTACCCGGGCCACGAAGAGATGGTCACTGCGGCCCGCACCGCCGGGAGTGCGCTGTCGCTCGCCCTGGCCGGCAGCGCCTACGACGGGGTGGGGATCCCCGCGAGCATCGGATCAGGTCGTCGCGCGGCGCGCGAGGCGCTCAACCTGCTCGCCACGCAACACACCACCTAGAGGTAGTAGCCCGAGTGGATGTAGATGCACGGCACGCCCTCGCTCACGTACATGGCGTGGTTCTTCGGATCGTCGTCGAGCGCGAGGCGGATGTCGAATCCGTGCTCGATCAAGTCGCGTAACGCGCCCCGCTTGAATTCATCAACGCCCGAGTAGTCCCCGTACTCGCGCATGATGAGCAGGTCCCAGCGCAGCCCGTAGCGTTCGAGCCACGCGAGGGTCGGTCCCTGCACCCGGCGCGGGCGTCCCGTCAAGAGCACGATCGACAAGGAGTCGTCGAGCAACTCGAGCAGACGCTCGATCTCTTCAATGGTCGGGTCGTCGCCGCACGCGTCGAAAAAACTCTTCCAGTCACCCCAGTCGAGGTAGTGCTGACGACCCGCCGCGTCGGCGAGCACGCCGTCGATGTCGAAGATCACCGCTCGTGCGGGCTCATGGGACGCCTCGCGCCAGTGCCAGTTCTCTCGTACGTAGTCTGCGCCCATCAATGAATTCTTCCCTTCAGCGCCACCTCATGTGATGTCTGCGAGACTAGACCCCGTGGGACCGCTTGAACGACAAACACTGCCAATCCCCTACGGACGTCACGTCTATGTGGTGAGCGACCTCAGCCTCTCACCGAGAAGCGACCCAAAGAGTCGTCCCGTCACCGAGTTGATGAACCTGCTCGGCGACATCGACGACCCCGCCACGGTCGTAGTCGCGGGCAACTTCTTCTATCCCGACGCCACCTCGGACCTCGCCAAGCTCATCGAGGCGACGCTCGCCCACCTGTCGGAGCTGAGCGACGCGATCCGGGCTTATTGCGCACTCGACGAACACCGGTTCATCGTGCTGCCGGGCAGTGACGACCACGAACTCGCCTCCAACGACCGCGCCCAGGGCGCGCTCGAAGCCCTCGGGGTCACGCTCGCGAAGGACCTCGTCCTCCAAGTCGCCACCGCCAACGGCGTGCGAGACCTCGCGGTCGCCGCCGCACACTGCACGGTGGATGTGGCGCGCGCCGACCCCGACCAGCGAAGCGATGCGGGCCGACTCGAGGACCCGCTCGCCCTGTCACGTTTCGTGTCCTCTCGCGTGCTCTATCGACGCCTCGGCACCTGGGTGTGGTTGCCGGTACTCGCGATGATCGGCTTTGACCTGTTCAACACCGTCGCCAAGGTCCTCGCACACATCACGCACCATCGAATCGTGCGCGCTCCCCACACCCAGACGTTCTGGGGCAACCTGCTCGTCAACCTGCTCTTCATCGTTGCGGTCGAGGCACTGGTCGTTAGTATCGCGGGACTCATCGTGCGCCGGCGCTTCGATTCGCGCTCGCGCCAGGGCGTACCCCCGGCACTCTCAGAACCGCTGGCCCTCACCTACGTCGATGACGTCGATGCACTCGAGATCGCGCGTCGGGTCAGTGAACGAGGAGGCGCGGGCGCGATCATCGGCGGCAGCCCCCGCCCCGCACTCGCGTTCCTCGATCGCGGCGTGTGCGCGGCACCCGGGCCGTCACGCACCGTTGTCATAGAACGGCGCGGACGCTTCGCGCTGCCGCCGGTCTTCAGCTCGGTCGAGCGCATCGGCATCGTCGAGGTCGAGGCCGCGAGCGCGGTCCAGGTGCGTCTGTACGCGGGCGAGACGCCCCAACGACGCGGCACGCTCATCGAGCGCATCGTCGCGGGACAGTCCCTCCAACCACCACCCGCCGAGGCGACCACCACGGTGGGTTCGTGGCCGACCGGCGACCCCTTCCCCGTCGAGGTCGACCGGCTCGCTGAGCAGCGTCGCCAGCGATCGGTGCGACGCTGGGCGGGCGGACTGATCTTTCTCGACGGTCTGATCAACGTCGCGGTCACCGCGTCTCCGCCACTGCGCAGTCGACTGCACCTGGTGCTGTCGATATTGCCGCTCGACGTCGCCAAGTCCGCGGCCGCGATCACCGCCGTCGCCGGCATCGGCATGATCATGCTGGCCAGAGGCATTCGCCGTGGTCAGCGACGCGCGTGGTTCCTTGCCGTCATCGCACTCGGCTTCACGGTGCTCACCCACCTGGCCCGAGGCGGCGGCATCGTCTCGTCGCTGATCGCGGCGGCGATCGTGATGCTGCTGATCGTCGAGCGCCGCTACTTCCAGGCAACGACCGACCGCTCGAGTCTTCGTGGCGCGCTCCCGAGGCTCCTGCTCATTGCGAGCATCTCAGTGGTCGCCGCGACCCTCGGCATCGAGGCGTCGCCAGCGCGTCACCTCCATCTACCCGCGATCGGGGTGGTCCTCGTGGGTTGTGCGGAGCGCCTCCTCGGCTTTCACAGCATCAGGTTCCCCGAAGGGGTCGACGACTTCATCAATCCGGTCCTGCTCACCATTGGCGTGTCGTTGTTCATCTCGCTGTTCTACCTACTCACCCGCCCGGTCGTCGACCGGCGCCTCTCGCAAAAGGGCACGAGCGCGGAGCGACGTTTCGCCGAACTGCGCGCGAGAGAGATCGTTCGCCGCCACGGTCGCGGGACCCTCGACTACTTCGCCCTTCGAGACGACAAGCAGTTCTTCTTCTTTCGCGACTCACTCGTCGCCTACGCCGTCTACGGCGGGGTGGCGCTCGTCTCACCCGACCCGATCGGACCGGTCGCCGAACGAGGTGAGGCCTTCAGTGCGTTTCGCTCCTTCGCCGAGGCGCGCGGATGGACGATCGGCATCATGGGTGCGAGTGAGGAGTGGCTGTCGATCTATCACGCGGCGGGCATGCACTACCTCTACATCGGCGATGAAGCGATCGTTGACTGCCAGTCGTTCTCACTCGAAGGCGGCAAGATGAAGGGCCTGCGCCAAGCCTGTACCCGACTCGCGCGAAACGGCTACACCGTTGAGTTCCTCGACCCCTCCTCGATCGATCCGGGTCAGGTGAGCGCACTGCTCGAGCTGATCTCGATGTTGCGACGCGGCGAAGGGGAACGCGGCTTCTCGATGATGCTCGGGCGACTGTTCAACCCCAAGGACAAGGGGCTGCTCCTCAGTATCGTTCACGGTCCCGACAACAAACCCGCCGCAGTCTGTCAGTTCGTGCCCTCGCCCGCGATCAACGGCTACTCGCTCGACCTCATGCGTCGAGACCCCGGTGACCACCCCAACGGTCTCATTGACTACGCGCTGTGCTCGACGATCGCGCATCTAAAGGAGCAGGGGGCGAAGGGCTTGAGCCTCAACTTTGCGGCGTTTCGCTCGGTGCTCGAGGGTGGCAGCGGCGACGGCACGTTCACCCGCGTCGAGCGCTGGGCGCTCAAGCGTCTCTCGGGGATCTTGCCGATCGAATCGTTGTGGACCTTCAACTCGAAATACCAGCCCACCTGGTTGCCGCGTCACGTGGTCTACCCCGGTGCGGAGAGTTTCGTGCCGGTCGTCGCGGCGATCCTTCGCGCGGAGTCGATCACCGAGATCCCCGTGATCGGCCGCTTCCTCGCGAACGACCCCTCGAACCGACCGGGCACGGTGGTGCCCGCCGAGGTCCTCGAAGCCGCCAAACGCGAAGACCGCGTGACGCCGAGCTAGCCCGCGATGCGTGCGCTGATGGCCTGTGCGAGACGAAGCGGCGCGCGTTCGTTGAACGACAAGAACAACGATGGCTCCACCAGCTCGAGCTCCATGAGCGCCCAGCCCTCGGGGGTCCACACGAGGTCCACGCGCGCGTAGAGCAGTTCGAATCCGAGACCGTCGAGTACGTCGTTCGCGAGCTCGAGCGCGTCGGGCTCGGCCTCGGCGCGTGACATCTGCTCCCAGCGGAACAGCGCGTTTCGATCGAGTTGGGTGACGTTGAGCATCGCGCCCTTGGTCATGGCGTGCGAGAACTGGCCGTCGATGAACACGAGGGCGCGCTCGCCACGTTCGTCGACCGACGCGATGTAGGGCTGGATCAGCGCGTCACGACCAATGTCGTGCAAGCGCTGGACGTGATGCAGTGCGTCCTCGCTCTGGTACGAGCTGTAGCGTGCGGCGTCCATGGAACCAGCCCCCACGCTCGGCTTCACGACGAAGTCTCCGGCGGGGAACTGCGCCTCGGTGCCGACGTCGGCGAAGAACGAGGTCACGACCCGGTGCCCGCGCGTCGCGAGGTCTCCCAGGTAGTGCTTGTCGAGCGAGTAGCGAACGACCTCGTAAGGGTTGTAGAGACGCGGCACGGCCTTCGCCCATTCGAGGAACTCGAGGTGGCGCGACGTGTAGTCCCAGGTCGACCTGATCACCGTCAGGTCGTAGTCGCCCCACGAAACCCCCGGGTCATCCCAGACGCACAGCGTGGCGTCGAGACCACTGTCGTGCAGCGCCGCGAGTAGCACCGGCGCGTCGGGATCGACGTTCTCCCCGGCGCAGGTCGCTATCGCAACGCGACTCACGGCACGAAGAGCACGGTCGCGTGCTGGGCGAGCGCCGCGAGGGGCCCGGGCCAGACGCCGAACACCAGGGTCAGCGCGACCCCGAGACCAATGACCACACCCGTCGCACGTGGAACGACGATGCGCGTGGCGTCGACTGACTCGTCTGAGTACAGCGCAATCGTCCAGCGCAGGTAGAAGAAGGCCGCGATCGCCGCACTCAACAGCGCGATCAGCGCCAGTGAGGCGCCGTTGGTGTCGAGCGCGGAGGCGAGCACCGAGAACTTGGCGTAGAAGCCCGTGGTGAGTGGCGCGCCCAACTGCGAGAGCAGCAGGACCGCGAGCGAGGCGCCGAGCCATGGTTGGCGTCGGGCCAGGCCGCGGTAGTTCGCGACGTCGTGCTGCTCGTCGCCGAGTCCGCCGACGAGGGTGACGATTGCGAAGGTTGCCACCACGGTTGGTGCGTAGGTGAGGAGGTAGAACAACGTGCCCGCCACACCGCGCACCGTGCCCGCCCAGATGCCGATGAGGATGAAGCCGGCGTGGTTGATCGACGAGTACGCGAGCATGCGCTTCGCGTTTCGCTGGACGACGGCGAGACTCGCTCCGACCACTGTCGTCAGCACGATGAGCACCCACAGGATCGGGCGCCACGTGTCGAGTTGGGTCCCCAGGGCTGAGATCAGCACGCGCACGAGCGCCGCGAACGCGCCGACCTTGACGACCGCCGCCATGAAACCGGTCACCGGTGTGGGCGCGCCCTCATAGACGTCGGGTGACCAGAGGTGGAACGGTACGGCCGCGACCTTGAAAGCGAATCCAACGAGCAACAGCGCGCCACCGGCGTAGACGAGTCCCGGTCGCAGGAGCACGTTGTTGGCCAAGAAGTACGAGATCGACGACAGGTTCGTGGTGCCGGTGCCGCCATAGACGAGGGCGGCACCGTAGATGAAGATCGCCGAGGCGAAGCTGCCGAGCAGGAAGTACTTGAGCGCCGCTTCGGCCGACGTACGCCGGTGGCGATCGAAGGCGACCAGGACGTAGAGCGCGATCGAGAGGATCTCGAGTCCGAGAAAGACGACGATGAGGTCGTTCGCCTGGGTCATGAGCACCGCACCCGCGCTCGCCGCGAGCGCCAGGATCTGGTACTCGGCCCCCACCACGCCCTCACGAACCGCCCAGTCGTGACCGACGAGGGTCGCCATCACGAGACAGACCGCGATGACCCCGGTCGCCACGACCGAGAAGCCGTCGAGGGTGATCGCGTGCGCGATCGTGGTCGTCGCGCCGTGTTGGTCGAGCGAATGCCACTGGAAGAACGTCAAGACGAACGCCGCGAGTGCCGCCACGATGGTGACCGCGCTCGCGATGGTTGTCGTGACCTTGGTGCGAACGAGTGCGGTCGCGAACAACAGCACGACCGACCCGGCGAACAGGACGATCACCGGCATGATGGCCAGATACTGAATGTGGGGGACGACTAGGTTCACTTGGAAACTCCGCTCGGGGCGACGTGCTCAATCAACTGCTGCACGGAGGGCGAGATGCGATCGAGCACGGGCTTGGGAAAGACACCGAGCGCCACGATCAACACGACCACCGGCACAAGGACCCAACGTTCCTTCGTATTCACGTCGGACATGGTCGCATTCGCCCCCACCGCCTCACCGTGAAAGACCCGCTGATAGGCCCAGAGCAGGTAGAGGGCCGCACCAACGACACCGAGGGTCGCCACGACACTCCACCACGCGTGCGTGGCGAAGGAGCCGATCAGGATCAAGTACTCACTCACGAAGCCCGAGAGTCCCGGTAGACCAATGGAGGCGAGCATCACAACGGTGAAGAGTCCGGCCATCACCGGCGCGGGGCCCTGGAGTCCGTTGAGGTCGCGGATCTGGATGCTCGCGCGACGCTGCTCGATGAAGCCGATGATGAGAAAGAAACCGGCGGTGATGACACCGTGGTTGAACATCAACAGCACCGCGCCGACCATGGCGATCTTCGAGCCGGTCATGACACCGAGCGTGATGAAGCCCATCTGGGCGAGTGAGGAATACGCGACGAATCGCTTGAGGTCACGCGACACGCACGCCAACGCCGAACCGTAGAGGATGCCGATCACCGCCAAGGTGAGAACGACCGGACGCACGTCGGGTAGCGCCAGGGGGAACAGACCCACGGCGAATCGCAACAGTCCGTACGAACCCAGCTTCGCGAGCAGGGCCGAGAACTCGATCGAACCCGCCGTCGGGGCCTCGGCGTAGGTGATGGGCGACCAGGTGTGCAGGGGCCAGATCGGTGACTTCGCCGCGAAGGCGATGGCGAAGGCGATGAAGAGCCACACCGCAGTCGAATGCGTCATTGAAGTCTGGGCGAGGGCACCGTAGGCGAAAGTGAGGGCGCCCTGGGTCTGGTGCTGGTGAGAGAAGCCCAAGTACAAGATCCCGATCAGCAGGAACGCCGACGCGCTGAAGGTGTAGATGAAGAACTTCAGCGCCGCCTTGACGCGCTCGGTCCCACCCCACTGGGCGATGATGAAGTAGCTCGGCACGAGCGTCAGTTCGAAGAAGATGAAGAACTCGAGCACGTCGTGGGCGATGAAGCTGCCCATCGTCAATGCCGTGAGCAGCAACAGCCACGATACGAACGCCGGTTCGCGACGGCGGTCGCGCGCGCCGAGCAGCGCGACGAGCACCACGAAGGCTGTGAGCACCACCAAGAACAGTGAGATGCCGTCGATCGCCACGTCGTAGGCGAGACCGAAGGGCGCTGACAGGACGTGGCGGGTCGCGAAGTCAAAGGTCTGAGCCTTGGCGACGTGACTGTTGTAGAGCAGCGCGATGATGATCGTGAGCACGAACTCGACACTCGACGCGACGACCGCAACGACGTAGGACTGACCCTCACGCTTTCGAACGAGTGCGGCGAGCAGCGCACCGAGCACGGGCACTACGAGCAGCGCGCTTAACCAGAGAGACGAGTGCATGACTAACCAACCCTCGCTACGAGGTAGACAACAATGACCGCGACACCGAGGACGGTCGCGAGGGCGTAGTGGCGAACGAAGCCAGACTGCACCTTTCGAACACCCTCGGCGCTTCGACGAACGCCGCTCGCGAGACCCATCACCCCACCGTCGATGATCTTGTCCTCGACCACGGTGTCGCTGAACGATGCCGCCTTGGCGAGGGGACGCGCGATCGTGGCGTCATAGAAGTCGTCCCAGCGCCAGACGTGCTCGAGGAAGGAGGACTCGTAACGAGACGACGACGAGATGCTTCGCCAGATCGTGAACGCCGCGAACAGACCAATCAGCGCAGCGACCACGTCGACCGACGCGAGGCCCCATTGGGCCATGGTCGACTGGGCGCCCAGTGGCGTCACGTACCCGAAGGTCGGGGCGAGGAAACTCGCCAGTGAATTGTGGTGCACCCACGGCAGGTCGAGCAGACCGCCGAGCGCTGAGAGGGTGGCGAGGATGACGAGGGGCGTCGTCATGACCCACGATGACTCGTGGGGGTCGTGACCATGGGTGACCTCACGGAATCGCTCGGTGCCTCGAAAGGTGAGCACGAACAGTCGGCTCATGTAGTACGCGGTCAAGATCGCGGTGATCACGCCGAGGACCCACAGCGCCTTGTTGTGCTGGAACACGTTCGTGAGCACGTCGCCCTTGGACCAGAAACCCGCGAAGGGCGGGATGCCTGAGATGGCGAGCCAACCAACGAGGAACGTGGGGAACGTCAAGGGGAGGTACTTCTGCAGCCCACCCATCTTTCGAAGGTCTTGTTCACCGTTGAGCGAGTGGATGACCGATCCCGAGCCGAGAAAGAGCAGCGCCTTGAAGAAGGCGTGGCTCACCATCAAGAAGATGGCGGCCGAATACGCGCCCACACCCACCGCGAGCACCATGTAGCCAATCTGGGACACGGTCGAGAAGGCGAGCACCTTCTTGATGTCCTTTTGCGAGGTTGCGATCGTGGCAGCGACGAAGGCCGTCGCCCCACCGATGACGGCGATGGTCATGCGACCCGAGGACGACATCGCGAGCACCGGCGACATGCGCACGAGCAGGTACACACCAGCGGTCACCATGGTCGCGGCGTGGATCAGGGCCGACACGGGTGTTGGACCCTCCATGGCGTCGGGCAACCAGTTGAACAAAGGGATCTGGGCGCTCTTGCCGGTCGCGGCGAGGAGCAGGGCGAGCACGGTCAAGGTCGCGATCGTTGGCGAGAGTGTCCCCGCCTTCTCAAAGACCCCCCGGTAGACGAGGGTGCCGGTGTGCGAGAAGAGCAGGAACATCGCGGCGAGCAGTCCCAGGTCACCAACACGGTTGTAGATGAACGCCTTCTTGCCCGCCGAGGCCGCGGAGTCGCGGTCGAAGTAGTAACTCACGAGCCAGTACGAGCAGACACCCACGCCCTCCCAGCCAACGAAGGTGAGTACGAGATTGTTCGCGAGCACGAGGGTCAACATCGAGAACACGAAGAGATTCAGGTACAAGAAGAACTTGCGGTAGTCCTTCTCGCCGTGCATGTAACCAATCGAGTACAGGTGGATCAACGTCGAGATGCCGGTGACGAACAGACACATGGTGATCGACAGCGGGTCGATCAAGAGCGCCGCGGACACGTGCAGAGTGCCCACATTGATCCACGTGAAGAGTTGGACCGTGATGGAGCGGTTGTGGTCGTGCAGCAACAAGAAGAAGGCGACGACCGATCCGACGAAGCTGAGGCCGACGACGCCGGTGGCGACCATGCCGATCTGCTTCTCGTTCATGGCGCGACCGTTCAAAAGGACGAGCAGGAATCCGAGCAGGGGTAGCAGCAGGATCAGTGTTGAAAATTGTGCCATCTCAGCCCTTTAGTTCCGATAGCTCGTCAACCGAGATCGATGAGCGGCGCCGGAACACCGCGACCACGATCCCCAGTCCGACCGTCACCTCAGCGGCGGCCACCACCATCACGAAAAAGACCGTCGCCTGTCCCCCGATGTCACTGAGCGTGCGCGCGAAGGTGACGAAGGTGAGATTGACGGCGTTGAGCATCAACTCGACGCACATGAACATGATCAGGGCGCTGCGTCGAGTCAGGAGACCAAAGGCCCCGACGCCAAAGAGCAGCGCGGCGAGGACCAAGTACCAGGCGGCGGGGACGTTCATACCTCGACCTCATCACTTTGCAGACTTCGCTCACGGCGCGCGAGCAATACCGCACCGACGACCGCGATCACGAGCAGGGCCGCGGTGGCTTCGAAGGCGAACAGGTAGGTCGTGAAGACTGCAGTACCGAGTTGTTTCACGTTGTCCTGACCAGTGGCGAGCGCCACGCCGTTGGTCGAGACCGACATCGCGCCGGTGACCCAGTGGGCCTTTGCCATCAGGGCAATGACGCCCGCGATGGTGATCACGACGCCCACCGCGGCAAAGACCCGCTGGCCCACCAGGGGCTCAACGCTCACGTGTTGACGGCGGTCGACGCCGAGGAACATGATCACGAACAAGAAGAGCACGACGATCGCACCCGCGTAGACAATGATCTGCACTGCGGCGAGGAAATCTGCCGACTGGGCGACGAAGGCGATCGCGACGCCAAAGAGGGTCATGATCAGACTGAGCGCGCTGTGCACGGGGTTCTTCAAGGTGATGACACCGATCGCCCCGACGAGGATCAGGACGGCGGCGGTGGCGAAGATGAGAATGCTCGGAACCGCGTAGGCGACCGCGCTCATCACTTCTCCCCTCGAGATTTGCGGCGCGGCATCTTCGCTCGCGCGTTGTTCATCATCCCCTGGATGCCGCGCTGGTCGAGCGGCACGTCCTCGGGGTTCAGGTGACGAGAGAAGACCGTGCGCAACTGCTTTGAACCAGTCGCCTCATCGTCGCGGTGCTCTGACTGTCCGGCTTCTGGCGCACGCACACCGACCCCGAGGTCACCCGTCCACTGGACCGCTCCCTCGAACGAAGCGTCACCGGCCGGCGAGGTTGCGCGCATCCAGCCGCCGGTCATCGCGGCCTCGCCTTCGCGCCAGTCCTCCCACGGCAGACGCTGCGGGAAGCCCTGGTCGTCGACGACCAATTCGGCCTTCGTGTAGATGGCGTCGGCGCGATTGGTGAATGAGAACTCGAACATCTTTGACTCGGTGATCGCCTGGGTGGGGCACGCTTCTACGCACAGGTCGCAGTGGATGCATCGCAAGTAGTTGATCTCGTAGATGTAGCCGTAGCGCTCGCCGGGGCTCACGGGGTGGTCCGGCGGATTATCGAGACCGCGCACGTAGATGCAATTGACCGGGCAGACGCCCGCGCACAACTCGCATCCGATGCACTTCTCCATGCCGTCCTCGTAACGGTTCAACACGTGTCGACCGTGCTGGCGAGGTTGCTTTGGACGCTTGACCTTGGGGTAACTATTGGTCACCGTTGGACGCGCGATGTGCGCCAGTGTGAGCTTAAAACCACCAAAGAAGTCGAAGGGCTTGGCCATCAGCTCTCCCCGTCTGTGAATCTACGAATGACGTTGCCCGGTATTGGACGCTGTCCAATAGTCGGCAACACGGCGTCCACGCCTGATTCGCGTGACTGGCCGAGCACGAACGCGCGCGACAGCAGTATCCACGACAATAAGACGATCGAGGACATCAAGAAGCCCCACGCGGGTGCGATGAGAAAGCCCGCCACGATGAGCATCCAACCCAGACTGAGCGGGATGAGTCGCTTCCAGCCGAGGTCCATGAGCTGGTCATAGCGAAAGCGCGGCAGCGCCGCACGGAACCACACGTACGCGAAGGCGAAACCGGTGGTCTTGAGCAGGAACCAGATGATCGGAAAGACCCACTTGAGGTGCGCGACGTTCGGGATCCACCCGGCCGGTCCTCCGAGGAACAAGGTCACGATGATCGCCGACATCGTGATCGTGTTCATGAACTCGGCGAGGAAGAAGATGCCGAAGCGGATTGATGAGTACTCGGTGTGGAAACCACCGACGAGTTCGCTTTCGGCCTCGACCACGTCAAAGGGCGGTCGATTGAGCTCAGCGGTGATCGAGATGAGAAAGACGACGAAGGGCACCAGACCGAGTCGGATGATGTTCCAGTGCCAGATGCCACCGCCCTGGACGTCGACGATGTTGTGCGTCGTGAGCGAGCCCGTGGCGAGGATGATGGTGACGATGGTCATGCCGAGTGCGGCCTCGTAACTGATCATCTGGGCGCTCGCGCGCACCGATGAGAGCAGCGGGTACTTAGAACCCGACGACCACCCCGCGAGCATCACGCCGTAGACCGAGATCCCCGACATCGCGAGCATGAGCAGGATGCCCATAGGCGGATTCGCCATCTGGAGTTGTACGGCGTGGCCCGCGATGTGCAAAGTCCCCCCGATCGGCACCAACGCGAAGGTGACGAGTGCAGGGATGAGCACGAGGTAGGGCGCGAGCTTGAACACGAAGCGATCAGCCTCGGCTGGGAGCAAGTCCTCTTTGGCGATGAGCTTCAGACCGTCAGCCATGGTCTGAAGGATCCCGAAGGGACCCCAGCGCTGGGGTCCGATGCGGCTCTGCATGTCCGAGATCGCCTTACGCTCGAACCAGATCATGATGGTGACCGCCCCCATCAATGCCCCAAAGCCTACGAGGACCTTGATCAGCACGATCAGGATGACGACACCGGTGACGCCGTGGGCGAACAGAGGATCCGATGAAGCGAGCAGTGCGTTCATCGCGTCTCCAATCGGATCTGGGTGATGGGACTGTGCGGGTCACTGAGCTTGTCAATGACGTATTCATTGCCATCGCTTCGCGTGCCTATGGCCACATCAACCGTCCCGCGAGCGACGCCTTCGTTCAGCTCCACCGCGAGTTCGAACGAGCCCTTGGGTCCGGTCACCTTCACCAGGTCGCCACTCTTCACGCCGAGGCGGTCGAGGTCGAAGTGATTGAGCGCGAGGGTCGTCGTTGGCACGAGCGCATGCAAGGCCGGTGAGCCCTGCATGGCGATACCGCGGTCATAGAGTCGACGACTCAACACCACGCGCAGCGCGTAGGCGTCGGCGAGCGGCACGTCCACGCCGGCACTGACGACATCAGTGAGTGCGGCACCGTGGGTGATGGTGTGACGTGTAGCGAATTCGCTCACGGTCGCGCCGGTGTGCGCTGCGAGTCCCACGGTGTCAGCGGAGCGGACGCCGGGAAAGGCCATCGGGTCGAGGGTGCGTCGTGCCGACGGGGTCTGGGTGCTACCGACGACGACACCTTCGAAGGCCGAGTCGTTGAGAACTGAGAGCGCGGGGTACCCCGTCGTCTCTTCGATCGTGCGCGCCGTCTGCTCGATCGAACTGAGACCGAGGCTCTGGCCGAACTGCTCGGCGAGTTCTGCGGCGATGGCGATGTCGTTCCACGCAGATCCCGGGGCGACGATCTTGGGCGAGAGGGCCGTGACGCGACCTTCAATGTTGGTGACCGTGCCAGCACGTTCGTGCTGCACCGCAGCCGGCAGCACCACGTCGGCGAAGGCCAACGTCGCCCCACCGTGACCGGTCACCGAGATAACGTGCGCGTTCTTCAGCGCTTCGCTCGCCGCCTCAACATCAATGACGTTGCCGAGTAAACACCCGCCGAGTACCAGCACGGCCTTTTGTGCTCCACTGCGCAGCGCTTCGAGCTGGGCGTTCGTGTCGCGACCCTTCGCCTCAGAGGCGAAGCCGCGGCCCGGGCGAAGTCGAGGAGCGAGTCCCATGTCGAGCGCACCCATGACGTTGGAGCGACGAAGGGCGGGGAGGAATTTGGCCTCAGGAAAGCGCTCGGCGAAGGTGCGGATCGCGGTCTCGACGACCGAGGCGTCCTCAGCGGCGTTGGGGCGCCCGACTACGAACACCACACCCGCGCCGTCGCCGATGAGTTGGCGTGCCGCGGCGATCTGCTCGTCAGTGCAGGCGAGACCAACGGGCACTTCGCCCCCTTCGGCCAGCGCCTTTGCGATGATGTGCGCTTCGCCGGGGCGCGTACTGAGAGACACCTTCGCGAGTGGGCGAAGCGCGCTCGGCGCGAAGGCAAATTCGACCAGTGAGTGTGCACGCTTCGTGAAATTCTCACGCAGTCGAAGAAAGAGAACCGGCAGTTCTTCACGCAGGTCGCCCGTCAAGGTCACCACCGTCGTCGCATTCGCCGCGTCGTCGATGGTCGCCTTGGGCAGCGCCTGGAGCAGCACCGGGTCAAGCCCGTCATTGAACTGCGCGTCGATGTTCTCTGAGCCGAGCACGCCTCGCACGAAACGCTCCCAGGCGAATGCGCCTTCGTTGGTGAGTGAGGCTCCGCCAATGGCGCCGACCCCACCGGGCGTGTTGGACGCGTCGCGCAGCAGGGTTGCGGCGAGTTCCAGCGCCTCGTTCCAACTCGCGGTCACGAGTTGACCATCACGGCGGATGAGCGGCTCGGTGATACGAGAGGTCGCAAGGAGTGGGTCGACCGAGAGGATGTTGCCGTCCACCGACTCGAGGGTGAAGCGACCCTTGTCACACAACCAGCCGTGATTGACCGGATCGCTGTCGAGACCCAGCACGCGGGTCAAACGATTACCCGAGGACTGTACTGCGACGCGGCATCCGACCGCACACTGGGTGCAGGTGCTCTCGACCTGTTCAAGGTCCCAGGGACGCGCGCTGAATCGGTAGGGCTTGGCGGTGAGCGCACCGACCGGACAGATCTGGACGACGTTGCCCGAAAAGACCGAGTCGAAGGGCTCGCTCGGCGACGGCGCGACCTCAATGAGGTCGCCTCGTCCCGCGAAGTCGATCTGGGCGTCGCCCGCGACCTCGGCTGCGAAGCGGGTGCATCGTGAGCACTGGATGCAACGCTCACGGTCGAGCAGGATCAACTCGCCGATTTCAATGGGCTTGACGAAGTGACGCTTCTCTTCAATGAATCGAGTCTCACCCGAACCGTGTGAGAGCGACTGGTCCTGGAGTGGGCATTCGCCGCCCTTGTCACAAATCGGACAGTCGAGGGGGTGGTTGGCGAGCAGGAACTCGAGGACACCGTCTTGGGCCTTCTTCACCTTCTCTGAGTCGGTGACGATGTTCATGCCGTCACTGACGCGCAGGTAGCACGCAGGCTGAAGGGTCGCGCCGCGAGGACTGTCGACCTCGACCAGGCACATACGACAGACGCCGACAGGTTCCATGCGCGGGTGATAACAGAATCGCGGGATGTAGTCGCCCGCGCGCTCAGCAGCTTCGATGAGCAGTTCGCCCGGCCTCGCCTCGACGGTTCGCCCGTTCACCGTGATCTGGACCGTTGTGCGCGTCACGTCACTCATGCGGACACCCTCCGTGTTCAACGTGTGCGACGAAGTCATCGCGGAACATCTTGATCGCGGCGTGCACCGAAGACGGTATCGACGGGCCCAACACGCAGATCGTCGTCTGCTGGGGCGGCCAGGTCAAACCCGGCGCGATGTTGTCACAGAGATCGAGCAGCAAGTCGAGGTCCTCCATACGACCCCCACCGTGCTCGAGTCGGTACATCGCCCGCTCGATCCAACCCGAACCTTCGCGACACGGCGTGCACTGGCCGCACGACTCACGAGAGAAGAACTTGGTGATGCGCCACGTCGCACGAACAACACAGCTCGTCTCGTCCATCACCACGATCGAACCAGAACCGAGCATCGAACCCTCGCCCGCCACCTCGTCTTGGCCGAGCGGCAGGTCCAGCAACTCGGGCCCGAACCACGGGGCCGAGACACCGCCGGGGATGAAGGCCTTGATCTGCTTGTCGTCGATGATCCCACCACCCAGCTTCGGGTCGTAGATCAGGTCGCGAAAGGTGTTCTTCACCATCTCGATCTCGTAGACCCCGGGATTCTTCACCCGCCCGGCGAGCGCGAACAGGCGCGTGCCCGTCGAGCGCCCCGCGCCGAGCGCGGCGAAGGCGGCGCCGCCGTTATTGATGATCCAGGGCAAATTCGACATGGTCTCGACGTTGTTCACAACCGTTGGTTCGCCGTAGAGTCCGGTGACCGCCGGGAAGAACGGAGGCTTGATGCGTGGGAACCCGCGCTTTCCCTCGAGCGCCTCGATGAGTGCGGTCTCCTCGCCACAGATGTACGCGCCCGCACCCGGGTGCACGACGATGTCGAGCGAGAAGTCGGAGCCGAAGATCTTCGAGCCCAGTGCGCCGTGGGCGTAGGCGTCGTTGACGGCTTGCTGGACGCGCTCGAGGCCGAGGGCGAACTCACCGCGCAGATAGATGAAGGCTTGGTTCACCTGCAGCGCGTAAGAAGCGATGATGACACCTTCGACCAACTGATGTGGATCACGCTCGACGAGGTAGTGGTCCTTGAAGGTCGCCGGTTCAGACTCGTCGCCGTTCACGACCAAGTACGAGATCGGTGACTTTCGAAGCATCGACCACTTGCGTCCGGCGGGGAAACCCGCACCCCCTCGCCCGAGCAGCGAGGCGGCGTCGACCTCGGCGGCGACGGCCTCTGGAAACATGGTGAGGGCTTTTCGAAGCGCGACGTACCCGCCGGTCTCGAGGTAGCGCGCGAGGGTGAACGAGTCCTGGAATTCGCGACGGGACGAGACAATGCGCGGTGCGTCGAGCGAGGCCATTACTTGGTCTCCTCAGCACGGCTCTCGCGTGCGGCCTTGGCGGCGACGCGCTGGTCGGCTACCTCCTGGCGCGGCGCACGAAGACCGCCGCTTCGTCGCACGCGGATGAGCGTGCCGTGCGGTGGGACGTCGTGATCGAGCTTGCCCGATCGAAGGTCATCGACCATGTCGTCGAACGCGTCGGTGGTGGTGGTTCGCATGTAACGGTGGTTCACCTGGACAACGGGCGCCCGGTCACAGTCGGCCAGGCACTCGGTCTCTTCGAGCGTGAACAGCCCGTCTTCGCTCATCGATCCAACCGCGCAGCCCAACTTCTTGGATGCGTGCTCGAGGAACTCTTCGCCACCAGCCAGGAGACACGCGATGTTCGTACACACGCCCACGACGTACTTGCCCACCGGCTCGAGATGGAACATGTCGTAGAACGAAGCGGTCCCGCGCACTTCAGCCGGTGTGGTCCCGGTGAGTTCCGCAACCTCGGCAATGCCCTCTTCGCTCAGGTATCCGTCTTGTTCCTGGGCGAGATGCAACATGGGCAGCATGGCCGACCTCGAGCGCGGATAGAGCGCGACGAGCTCCTCGGCGCGTTGGCGGATGTCGCTTCGAAAGTGGCTCATCGGTCTACTTCTCCCATGACGGGGTCAATCGTTGAGATCACGGTGATGGTGTCGGACATCGAGCCACCACGCATCAGCAACGACACGGCTTGGAGGTTCACGAAGCTCGGGCCGCGTACGTGGAGCCGGTACGGGTTGGGTCCGCCGTCTGACACGATGTAACAGCCAATCTCACCACGTGGCGATTCAACCGCTGAATACACTTCGCCCACCGGAACCTGGAAGCCCTCGGTGAAGAGTTTGAAGTGGTGGATCAACGCCTCCATCGACTCACCAATGCGCGCTCGCGGCGGCGGGGTGACCTTGGGGTCTTGGCTGCGGTAGTCACCCTTGGGCATCATCTCGATGCACTGGCGCACGATGCGGATGGACTCACGGATCTCGTTCAGTCGAATCGCGTAGCGGTCGAAGTTGTCGCCGTAGGTGCCGACGATGACGTCGAATTCCACCTGGTCATAGGCGAGATATGGCATCGTTCGACGAAGGTCCCACGCCACACCCGTTGAGCGCAGCAGGGGTCCAGTCACGCTGAGGGCCAACGCCTCCTCGGCGGTGATGGGAGCGACGCCGATCATGCGCTGGCGAAAAATGGGCTGACCGGTGAGCAACTGGTCGTACTCGAAGCTTCGCTCGTAGATCGTGTCGCAGATGACCTGCACGTCGTCCTGCCAGCCGTCGGGCAGGTCCGCAGCCACCCCGCCGGGTCGCACGTAGTTGAGGTTCATTCGAAGTCCGGCGGTCTTTTCAAAGAACGCGAGGATCAGCTCTCGTTCACGAAGCCCGTAGATCATCATCGACGTGGAGCCGAGGTCCATGCCGTTGGTCGCCATCCACACCAGGTGAGATGACATGCGGTTGAGCTCGCTCATCAGCATGCGAATCCACACCGCACGCTCAGGCACTTCAATGCCCAGCAACTTCTCCACCGCCATGGAATACGACAACTCGTTGATCACCGGTGAGAGGTAGTCCATGCGCGTCACGTTCGTGCCGCCCTGGACGTAGCTAAGGTCCTCAGCCGTCTTCTCCATGCCGGTGTGCAAGTAGCCAATGACCGGCTTGGTGCGAAGCACGAACTCACCGTCGAGTTCGAGCATGAGACGAAGCACACCGTGGGTCGAGGGGTGCGAGGGACCCATGTTGATGATCATGGTCTCATCGTCTCGACGCTCGTGGTCGATCGAGTTCGGGTCGATGTTCAGTCCGTTGACGCGAAGCACCGCGCCGAGTTCGCGTCCGAGTTCGTCAGATGTGGTGTTCCCACGACGACGAAGTTCTTGCGCTCCCTCAGAGGTCTCGGCGGCGAGCAGGTCAACGCGCTCGGCGGTGCGTACGGTTGGTTCGCTCATCGTGGACCCGGTGCTTCCTTGAACTGGACGGGCACGCGTCCGGTGCCGTAGTCCTTCCTAAGGGGGTGACCTTCCCAGTCCTCGGGCATCAAGATGCGCGTGAGGTCGGGGTGGGCGCTGAAGAGGATGCCGTACATGTCGAAGGTCTCGCGTTCGAGGGCCTCGGTGCCGGGATAGAGCGCGAACAGCGACGCGACCTCGGGCTCTTCGTCACCCGCTTGAACACGAATGCGAACGCGCTGCTTCTTCGACAGGCTCAAGAGATTGGTGACGACTTCAAAGCGGGTGCCCACGACGCCTTCGGGTAGGGGGCGGTCCATGTGATCGAGGTAGTCAACGCCACAAACGTCAACGCACATCTCGAATCCGTCATTCTTGAACGATTCGACGAGTTCGAAGTACTGGTCGCGTGTGGGAAAACACGCGAGGTCGCACGCGAGAGCTTCGCTCGTGACAACGCCTGGGGGGGCCAAGGGAGAAAGAGAGATCACTTCGGTGTTCCCACCCTCACTGCCACGGGTACTTCTGGCGTCCATAGATTCTGGTGTGCATCGAGGTGCACTGGCTCACCGGCGTGACGTCGCTTGAGGATCTCACCGGTACGGATCTGCTCGTGCAGGGTCAGGATCGCGTGCATCAGGGTTTCAGGACTCGGAGGGCACCCCGGCGCGTAGACGTCAACAGGCACGATCTGGTCGACCCCTTGGACAATGGCGTAGTTGTTGAAGAGTCCCCCGCTCGATGCGCACACGCCCATCGAGATCACCCACTTGGGCTCCATCATCTGGTCGTACACCTGACGCAGCACCGGGGCCATCTTTTGAGAGACGCGACCCGCGACGATCATGAGGTCGGCTTGACGTGGCGAGTTGCGAAAGACTTCCATACCGAAACGAGCGAGGTCGAAGTCCGCGGCTCCGGCTGACATCATTTCAATCGCGCAGCACGCGAGGCCGAATGACGCGGGCCACACCGATGCGCGACGCGCCCATCGAACTAGGTCCTCGATCTGACCAGTGAGAAAATTATGCTGGAGATCTTCGAGACCCATTGACTACGCCGCTTCTTCGTTGGCGCCGATGCGCACGATGGTCGATGTGCTGGTGCGTGACGGCACCCCTGCGGTCAGGTGCTTGACGGGGCCCCACGAGAGCGCACCTTCGCTCACGAGGAACAACAGCGCGCCAAAGACCGTGAGTGAGAACGCGAGGACTTCCACCAGTCCAAACAACCCCAATTGCCTGAAAACAACGGCGAACGGGTACATGAAGACGACTTCGATGTCAAAGATGACAAAGATCATGGCAACCAAGTAGAAGCGAACGGGAAAGCGCTGTGGTGGTTCGAATTCGGGGACAATCCCACATTCGTAGGGTGCGAGTTTTGCATCGGTGGGACGCTTGTGCGGTGCCAGCCACGCTGACATTACAAACGACCCCGATGCGAACAGCACTCCGAGAATCAGGAGCCCCAGTATTGGT
>DAIEHI010000187.1 GCA_027355725.1 Acidimicrobiaceae bacterium | reverse complement strand
TGGCGAGGGTCTGCGCCCTGACCTGGATGTGCGCACCAAAACCGTACGGTCCGAACATCCACCCCAACGACAGCGGGTACAAGGTGATCGCGCGCTCGATCATGAAGGTGTTGCCGGTCTCGATCTGACCGTGTTGGTTTGTTTCGTGGGTAGCCTCACCCACCCATTCATTTTCGAGCATGGGTATTGACCCATCCCGCAGCGATCCGGGTTATCGAGAGAGTACGGATTCACGAAGTCCGTCGTACAAATGCAGACTTGAAACGTTGAGAACTGTTCAATCGGACATGACGAGCGCATGGCGGTTCGGATCAATCGACGATGGCAATGCCCGGAGCACTTGCTACTCGATACCATCATTTCATGCGATACGTTGCATTTCTGCGCGGTATCAACGTTGGACGTCGCACGATCAAGATGGTGGAACTCAAGACCTGCTTCGAGGACGCGGGGTACCGAAGCGTGACCACGATCCTGCAAACAGGGAACGTCGTCTTCGAGAGCACGAGTGCACGCGCGTCCTTGAAACGAGACATCGAAGCGAGACTATTTGCGCGCTTCAACTACCCGGTCCATGTGCAGATCTACTCGGTGGCAGCACTGAAGCGGATCGTCGACGCTTCGCCATTCGAGAGCGGGGATGCTGCAACGCATAGTTACGTGATCTTCTTCGAGAATGGTCTCGAGAAGCAACTTGTCAAGGAGGCACACGACCTCGACCCCGATACGGAGAGTATTGAACGTGGCGATGGCGTGGTGTACTGGAGGGTCCTGAAGGGGAGCACGCTCCAGAGTGGCTTCGCCCACTACTTGACGAAGGCCCGTTACAAGAATTTTCACACCAACCGCAACATCAACACGTTACGAAAGATCGTCGACTAATTCCACCGAGGTGGACAGAGCATTTACGGACTCGACAATCGTGGCTGATGAGCCCCGTCAACGAAATGGTTGAAAGCAATCGCGTACAGACGCCGTCGTTCGGGTGTGACTTTTCTCCACGGATCCGCTAGTGCTCGAAACAACAAGCGTTGATCGAGACCAGACGTCGGCCCGGCGTCAAGAGGCTCGAATGCGACGACGTGGCTCGACCTCGTGAAGGCGCGTACGACGTTCAGGAGCGAGTCAAGTAGTCAGGAAGGCTCGGCCCGGTCGTCCCGCAAATAAGAGAACTGGTCTTCTCCTTGCGAGCAGCATGTCGGACCGTTGGCATGAACTGATCGATTTGACATCTCTCAAACAAGACACGCGTTTAATCAGGATGTGCACCGACGTCTGCTCGCTGGCGTCATGACTGAACATCATTGCGCTAGCCGCTGCACATACGTAGTGAGGGAGATGAAGTAGGCGCTGCCAGTGTTCATCCGAACTGGTCTTGAAAGAATGTTCGCTCAAGGAATGGATGCTCTGCGGACTATCCGTCGATCGACCCACCTCGAATGACTGGGCCGAGGACGATCAGTCGTCCAACTTGGACGCCACCGCACTCACGTCGGGCGCCCAGTGATCGGCTCCCATTTCGTGAGCCGATACGTCGTCGACGCCAGCTCCCCCGAGAAACAGGGGCACGCTGACCTTGGCGCGGCGCAGTGCCCTGATCAACTCTGCGGCACCCTTGCGGCTCTCTTGCGTCACGACGCTGATGACGACTCCGATCAGTCGATTGGTCCCCAGTACGCACGTGACGAAAGAGTCGGTCGGCACGTTGGCGCCGAGGTCGACGACGTCGAAACGCCTCGCACGAAGGATGTCGGCCGCGAACGACGTCGCCAGTCCGTGCATCTCACCCGCGGGCGCGCCTACGACGATCGTTCCGTTTCGGGTGCCACGACTGCGAAATAGAGGGCCACTTCGTCCGACGAGACGTGACATGACTACGGACGCGCGGTGCTCGTCGGCGACGCCGACCTCGCCCCGCTGCCACCGCTCGCCGATGACGTGCATCGCTGGCGTGAACAGCCCCTGATAGAGCTGGGTCGGCGACGCGCCTCCGGCGAGATACTCCTGGGCGATCGTCCACGCCCCGTTCTCGTCCCCGTCAAGCAGCCGCTCGGCCAGGCGGCTCACGCGGTCCACCGATCGCTCACTCGACACCGTGGCGCCGAGGTCGCCGAGGTCGAAGTGGTCGAGTTCAGAGGCGAGCACGACCCACTGCGTGCCGTCACGCTCGGCCGCGAGTCGACCGGTTCGCACGTAGCGATACGCCGTCATGTAGTGCACCCCGAGTCGCTCAGCGACTTCGGTCAGACCGAGACGCTCGGCGCTCACACTGGTCCCTGCGCAGCGAGACCGGCCCGGAGTTCGCAGTAGCGCCAGAGTCGCTCGCGGCGTGCAGGTGTGTCGCTGTCGCGCGTTCGTTTGAGTCGATGCATCGATCGCACGCGCCGGTCCAACCACAGTGTGCCCGGCGGTGTCGATGCGATGGGTGCTGTTGCCAACCAGTTGACGGTGTCGACTCCTTGCGCAAGGGTGCGCAGGAGTGGGCGAAGGAATCGACGAAAGGCCGGCAGGCTCCGCTGTAGTCCCGGTGTGTCTGTCCAGCCGGGGTGCATCGCCGTCATCGTGATCCCGTGTGCGACCATCTCCGGTGCCCAATGCTCGAGCAGTGCGACCTGGGCGCGCTTGACTTTGGCGTAGGCGGTCACCCCGTTGTAGGGCGATTGCGGAGCGGCCAGCCAGTCGAGGTCGAGGGGCTGGGAGTACATGCCGCCCGAGGTTACCCAAATTACGCGGGCCTGACCCGCGACGAGGACAGGTTCGATGAGTCTTGTCAGGAGGAAGGGGCCAATGAGATGGACCGCGGTTGTCGATTCCAGCCCTTGGGTCGTCTTCGTGAAGTCTCGCGTGAGAGCCCCGGCGTTGTGCACGAGGACGTTGACGCTTCCCAGGGCGTTGAGTTCGTTCGCTGCGTGGCGCACACTCTCGAGGTCGCCCAGATCTGCGATGACCACTGAGATCTCTGAATTCGAGCAGGCCGCCGCAATCTCATCGCGCACGCGTTGAGCGCGCGATGGGTCGCGAGCGACGAGCACGACGCGCGCGCCGGCTCGCGCGAAGTCCATAGCGATCTCGCGCCCGAGCCCTGAGGTGGCCCCGGTCACCACCGCGACGCGCCCCGTCAAGTGGGACCAGTCTGGATCCTCCCAACGAAAGAGACGCCGTCGAATGACGGGGCCGAGGCGCGAAAAGCTGGCGACGACGCTGACTTCGAGGAGCGCGTCGAGCACGCGAGCCGGTGACCTAGGACGCATCAGGGGGCGAGCCCAGCAGGGCGCGCAGCGAGTCGCGGGCACGATTGCCGATTCGGCGAAAGGCGAGCGCGAGGAGGGGATTGGCGAGCGCCGCGACGCCGGTGAATCGCAAGTCGGCGTCGTAGGTCATCTCACAACCCGCCGGTCGCTGTGTGAACGTAAGGGTGTCGACCGAGCGCAATCTCGGCGTAGTCGCGGTGAAGGTGACGCGCCGACTGGGCTCGAAGTCGGTGACGCGATAGCGCAGCGTCATCACCCGACCCGCTGACGGCACTGTGAGATCGAACTGCGAGTCGAGGCCAATCTCACCGGACTCCACCCGTCGGGCCGCCGTCACACCCGGATCCCACTTCTCGGCGTGGGCGAAGTTGGTCATGTAGGCGAAAGCCTGGTCGATATCCCAGGCGCAGGTGATGATGGTGCGATAGCGGGCGATGACTGATCCTTCGGTCGCGGATTGATCTTTTTAGTTTAGCACTAAACTCATTTCGTGTCATCATCCCCCTCCCTCGAGCGCATCGCCGTGATCGGCAGCGGTGTCTCCGGTCTCGTCACTGCTCATCTCCTGCACCCCCACGCCGACGTCACGGTCTTCGAGGCCGATTCGAAGCTAGGAGGTCACGTCAACACCGTTGACGTGACCGACGGGGGGCGCACGTTCGGTATCGACACCGGTTTCATCGTCTACAACGAGCGCAACTACCCATACTTCTCCTCTCTGCTCGACGAGCTAGGCGTCGAGACCCAGCCGAGCGACATGAGCTTCGCTGTCTCCTCGAGAGTCTCGGGCCTCGAGTACGCGGGGACCAATCTCAACACGCTCCTTGCGCGACGCACCAACGCGTTTCGCCCGTCGTTCCTTCGTATGCTCCTCGATGTCGTGCGCTTCAACCGCGCGGCGAGGGCCCTCCTGTGCGAAGACGACCTGTCACTCAGTCTCGAGGCGTTCCTTAAGAAGGGTCGCTACGGCCGCTCCTTCGTGGAGGACTACCTCATCCCCCTTGGAGCATCCATCTGGTCTGCCAACCCTCAGACCTTCACGGCGTTCCCTGCGGCTCCACTCGCGCGTTTCCTACACCAGCACGGACTTCTCACCTTCGGCGACCGACCGCGCTGGCGTACCGTGACCGGCGGCGCGCGCCGTTACGTCGAGGCGCTGATCGCTCCTCTCGGTGGCCGTGTTCGTACCAACTGTGCGGTGACACGTGTCGTACGCGACGCTGGCGCCGTCACCGTGCATTCCACTCTTCACCCTGAGGGCGAGCGGTTCGACCGCGTGGTCCTCGCCACGCACGCCGATACCGCGCTCGCTCTGCTCGATGAGCCGAGCGCGGACGAGAGGGGCATACTGGGGGCGATGAGGTTCCAGCACAACCGTGCGACGCTCCACACTGACGTGAGCCTGTTGCCGAAGCGACCTCGCGCGCGCGCAAGTTGGAACTATTCGAGCGGCGAGGACGTCCAAGTGCCAGTCCTCACCTACTACGCGAACCGGCTCCAGGGCCTTGTCTCAGAGACCCACTACTGCATCACGTTGAACGCTGACAGTGCCATTGAGCCCTCGACGGTGATCGCCTCCTTTGATTACCGTCACCCGGTGTTCGACGAAGCGGCCCTACGCGCCCAGCGCCGCCACCACGAGATCGACGGTCGCCAGCGCACGCACTTCGTTGGCGCGTACTGGGGATATGGATTTCACGAGGACGGAGTCCAGAGCGCTCATCGTGTCACCTCTCGCATCCTCGGCGCTCGCCATGAGATGGCGACATCGTGAACGGCGCACTCTACGAAGGCACGGTCATCCACGAGCGCGCCCACGGACCCCATCGGCGCTTTCGTAACCGCATCATGATGCCCTTCATCGATCTCGAGGAAGTGGCATCGCTCGATCTTGCCCCCCTTTGGCGCGCCGAACACTCGGCCCCTATGACGTTTCGACGCCGCGACTTCCTCGGTGATCCGACGATCCCGCTCGCGACAGCTGTGCGCGACCTCGTCGAGCAGCGACTCTCCTGGCGTCCCGAGGGGCCGATTCGCCTGCTCGCCCATCACCGGACCTGGGGATGGAGCTTCAACCCGATCGCTCTCTACTACTGCTACGAGGCGGACGGAGAAAGTCTCAGCGCGGTCGTGGCCGACGTCACCAATACCCCTTGGGGCGAATCACACGCCTACGTAATTGACACGCGAGAGGGACTCGGAGAGCTGCGTGATGAGACGAAGGAGATGCACGTCTCGCCGTTTCTACCCATGGACCTCACGTACCGGTTTCGCCTCAACGCGCCAAGTGAACGTTGTGGCTTCTCGGTCAGCGCGATGCGCGGCGATGACCTCGCCTTTCGCGCAGGACTGTCCTTGAAGCGTCGAGCGCTCAACCGCCGCGAGGTCGCCCGCGCACTGATCCTGCATCCGCTGCAAACCCACTGGGTATCACTGTCGATTTACCTCCATGCAGCTCGCCTCTGGTTGCGGCGCGCGAGGTTCGTGGCTCACCCGAGGTCGGCGTTGTGAACCGACCCACCCCCTTTGGCTCATCCCCACTCGGGACGTCCCTCGCACGACGCATCCTTCTCACCCTCGCGCGCTCGTTACGCCACGGTTCGCTCACGATTGTCGAATCGGATCGAAACACGGTCGCGGGCCGAAGCGGTGACCTAACTGCGCGAATCGAAGTGCGCAGTTCCCTCTTCTGGTGGCGCGTCGCCACCCGCGGCGGCGTCGGTCTCGGAGAGTCGTATTTCCTAGGCGAATGGGAGAGCGACGACCTGGTTGGAGTGCTGCGGTTGCTGGCACGCAACCTCGAGACCATCAACAGGTGGTCGCGGCGACTTGCACCCCTGCGCAACGCGCGCGGCGTGTTACAACGCCGCAACACCACGACGCGCGACGTCGATCGCGAGAACATCGCGGCACACTACGACCTGGGTGACGACTTCTTCCAACTCTTTCTCGATCCAACGCTCGCCTACTCGGGCGGGGTCTTCGCGGGTCCCGAGACAACTCTTGAAGAGGCTTCGACGGCGAAATTCGATCGGATCTGCACCAAGCTGGGACTTGGACCCGGCGACCACGTGATCGAGATCGGCACTGGCTGGGGCGGTTTCGCTA
This sequence comes from Acidimicrobiaceae bacterium, assembly GCA_027355725.1. Classification (GTDB taxonomy): domain Bacteria; phylum Actinomycetota; class Acidimicrobiia; order Acidimicrobiales; family RAAP-2; genus RAAP-2. The sequence continues at coordinate 46,366 of DAIEHI010000187.1, read as the reverse complement.
TCCACGCGGCCTCGCGTTACGGATGTCGTGTTACGACGACCACGATCTCAGCCAAGCAGTTCGCCTACGCGACACGTGCAGTCGCCGACGCCGGCCTCGAGCACCTCGTGACGGTACTCAACCGCGACTACCGAGACCTGACCGGCACCTACAGCCATCTTGTCTCGATCGAGATGATTGAAGCTGTTCACTGGCGACAGTACGGCTCGTACTTCGCTGCCTGTGAGCGGCTCCTCGAGTCAGATGGCCTCGCAGCGTTCCAGTGCATCGTCATCGATGACCGTGAGTTCGAACGCTACAAGACCCGCCAGGACTTCATCCGTCGCTACATCTTTCCGGGCGGAGGTCTGCCATCGACGCTCGCCATGAATCGTGCCATCGCAGCGGCCACTGACTTCGACCTCATCGATTTGGAGGACCTCGCCGCGCACTACGTTGCAACTCTTGATCATTGGCGCGAACGACTCGATGGTCGCGACGACGAGGCGCGCGCGCTCGGCTTCGACGATCAGTTCTTGCGAATGTGGCGTTTCTATTTCGCTTACTGTGCGGCCGGATTCGCCGAGCGGCACATCTCGCTCGTCGAGTTGGTTCTCGCGCGTAAGGACTGGCGCGGCCCTCTGCGCCCTCGCACACTCTGAGTGATCGCGACTGACCGAGATGCGGCGACATTGGCGAACCCCCTCGTTTGACTACGTGGGTAGATTCATGTTCGCGGTGACGGCGAGCGTGATCAACATGGGCCGCGCAAGATGTTGATTAATGATGGTGGGATATAGCGGGACAATACCGATGTTGGGCGTGAGGACATGCGCTAGAAGCGCGGAAGAGTGAAGGGAGCTGCGCTCCCTTCTGGAGAAGTCGATGCAGCCGCAAACTGGCTCTTCGGAAATGAGGGAGGTGTGGCGCTCGTGATTGCGAACATCGGTTGTTTGAACTGTCCCGACGGTGCCCAACCTATCCGGTGACGTAGGACTTTGGAAGCAGTGAATCCTCTACTCGGGTGATCGTGGAGCTTGGGAGTGGATCGTCTCACCCCGGGCCAACATCTCCACGAATTGAACGATGCGCCTGGAACGGGTTTCGGGTTTCTTGGCGCTTGCGATCCTGTAGAGGATGGCGTACCGATTCGCACTGGTGAGCATCTCAAACATCGCCTTGGCGCGAGGATTTGCGCTCAGGACGGTGAGAAGATCCTCGGGTACCTCAATATTGGCTTGTCCGGCGTAGGCGGTCGCCCATCGACCATCCTCTTTTGCCTGGCGCACCTCGGCTTCGCCGGAGGGTTGCATTCGACCGGTGGCGATCAGCCTCTCAGCAATGGCGGTGTTCCGTTGAGACCATGGGCTGCGGCCCTTTCGAGGCGTGAATCGTCGTCGAAACGTAGAGGTGTCACGACGTCCTATTTGACCATCAATCCAGCCGAAGCTGATCGCCTCGTCGAGTGCTTCGTCGTATGTGACGGCTGTCGGATCAATCGTTCCCTTTTTGGCCAGTACCAGCCAGACACCTGGGGAATCGGCGTGATGGTCGCTCAACCATCTTCGCCATTCGCCCGCGTCCTCGACCAGTAACTCAGGGAGATCCACGCCGTTCACCTTATTGCGCACGTGCCGTTACGGGCAGGTGGCTGTCGCGAGGAATCGATGGGCTGGACAGGCACCCTCCCCTCGCTTTCGAGGAGCCAGTTGACTACCTTGAATTGCTGGATCGAGCGAGTCCCAGAACTTGCGAATTACCAATCTTGCCGTGGCCGGCGGGCTCCCCGCGGGCACCCAGTCACCTGGAACTGAGGTTAAGACGCCTGATTCCCCCCTGGCGCAAATGGTTGAGCATGACGACTCCCCGCAGCGAAATCGCAGTGGCCATCGCGAGGGCCACGATGGCCACCGGCCACAACCCAGAGTGCGCATAACTGACAACCACCTGCCCAGGTGCCGTCGGCGATCTTTGAGAACGAAGCCCAACTGTCCACACTGCGTAGGAGATGAGGAGAAGCGGCATCATTTGACCTACGAGCCGACTCACCGCGATCGGGAGCTTCGAAGCGCGTGGGTCGGCCTCGACATGAGACGCCAGGAACGAGAGTGACGCCAGACCTGCAATCCACAGCCCGAGTCCAAGTGTCAGGTTTACGTCACCGAGAACGCGAGCGAGCGTTGGATGTTCGATCCCGAATATGGGGACCGGATGACCAGACTTCATGATGGTCTTGACGACGGGCTGCTGATTGAGATGGTTCACCCATAAGAAGACGGTGGTTACGACGAGGAGTGCCACGCCGGGAATCCAGGAGAGACTCCGCCGCCAGCGCACGGGGGAGTCGCTCGTTCGTATGGCGTAGCGAACCGCACCCCAGGCAACCAAAAGACTGAGGAGTGCCATCAGGCTGATCAATCCAACGAAGAACGCTCCTACTCCCGAGATGTAGGTCGCCCATGACATTGATCCGTGATACATCGGGCCCGTGGGACCTGTGACGAAGTTGGAACCGTGCTGGACTGTCTCCCACTTGTGTCCCGAGAAGGTATCGGGACTCGGCCAGCCAAAGAAGAGCGTCGGCCCTCCTGAAATGCGTGAGGTCATCGAGGATCTGTAGGTTTGGCCCATCATCGTGTAGGCGATCAAGGGAAGAACGAGGGCAAAGGGCAGGGCCGCCCCCGCGCCAGCCAGCTGAGAGCGGATCGGAGAAGTTGGGTCAGAGTCGAGGACAGGGCCGCGGAGCCACTGACGCGCGGCATCGAGGTAGAGGTTGACAGCCAGTCGCCACGCCGATTGGCCGTCAGCGATCATGTCAAGTGAGACCAGTTGGACCTCGTCGCCATATCGATCACGCCACCACTTTGGATGGAGTCTTAGGGCAGAGCTAACGGGAAGTGGCGTCATAGCGTCCCCAGACGGGAGAGTCCGAAACGAGCGACGCGAAGTGATGTCTCGAGGCGCTCTCGCAGTGCGGCAGCGCCCTTGCCGGTGAGGCGATATGGTCGACGTCGATCTTCTGACTCCACTGGTTGAACAAGTCCCTCTTGCTCGAGGCGAACCAGGACGCCGTAGAGAGTCCCCGGCCCCATCACCTCTCCGGTGAGGGCTTCAATGTCCTTGATGAGCGCGTAGCCGTGCTTGGGACCCTCGGCGAGGCTCGTGAGTACGAGGACTGTCGCGTCTTGAGTCCTTCCAATTCGGCTACGTGCCATGTCAGCCGCCTGAGGTAGCAACTACTACGGAATTCGTAATAGCACAGGCGAGGAAGCAATTCAAGGGGGCCGCTTCAAGCATTGGTCAGGCAGTCGTGCGACCTTCAACTGGGATACTCGAGTGCGTGATTGCTCGAGACTCTGGTGGAGACACCCGAGGTTCACCGTGTTTCAGCGCCGCTTGGCAACTTCTTCATCAATACATCGCTTGATGCCCTCGCTGTATTGACCACGAGCGTTGTTAAAGGTGTGGCCGGCTAGATGAGCCCCCTGGGGGCAGAGTGGAGATGTTCAGAAACCACCAACTCCCAGGAGACGCAAATGCACGCTAACGCTCGATTGACCCCGCTTGGCTGACTGACCTTGGTCATGCGGATCGAGGGTGGACTACCCGTCGCCCACGAAATGGGCGTCTCGCGACCCTAATTTCGGGCACTACATCGGCACCAAACAGAGGGCATTGGCGGTGTGTGGTGGTGATTCATGGTCACTCTCAATGCTTGCATTCATTGAGTTTTGAATGGAATTCGTTGGAGGGGTCTTACGGGAAATCAACTAATCCCTGATCGAGGACGATGAAGTGGATCCCTTCCGGCAGTTCATTCACACTCAGTTTGGCGGGATTTCACATCTGATGGTGCCGTTCTAGAACCACGCGCTTACCCTGAATCTCGCAAGAGGAAATTCTCTTTTTGAAGGGGCCTGCGATGCATTCGAGCTCTGCAGGTGGGCAGAATGGCCGGAGACCAGGTGTCACGGACCGTGAACGGAGACCGACGTCGAGAGGAGGTCTGATGCGCCGACGACTATTGCTCCCGCGTACTGGCATTGTTCCAACACGCCCTCTCCTAAGACTGCGATGGTTAGTAGCTTCTGTCGCGGCTGTGTCAGTTGCCACGACCAGCAACACAGCGTGGGCTGCGAGTCAATCCTCGACTATGCCAAGGGCGATCACCGCCAAACCCCTCACTGACCCGACTGGCGGCGGTCTTCCACGACCGATCTCCTTTGGGGCACCCGTCCAGATAGGACATGATGCATTCGTTGCCGGCCCAGTGTTCGCAGGGAGTATTGGGTGGGCTGTGGTGTGGGACGGGCCGGGAGGCAATATCGCGCAGTATCCAATCCACACCAATGATCGTGGTCGGACCTGGACGATTGCGGGTCCATGGCTCGCCATCACGGGAGCGGCGGGAGCCAATGTCAACAGGGTGACTCTCTTCACCAACAAAGTCGTCGTCGCGTACAGCAAAGGCATGAACGTCCTCGACGTGACCTGGGATGCCGGAAGACGCTGGTACAAGGCGTGGATGCCGGGCAACATCGCTGACGTCACCCGGCTGAAAGCGGCGTCAAGACCCGGCTCCCCGATTGCGATGCAAACTCTCGTTCGTTCTGTCACTCACCCGGTAACAGCCGTTCGCTACACCTCTCGCTCGAGCGGGCGGAAGTGGCGCCTCGCGGGGACCCAGTGGCGCCTTAGCGGGTCTTAACTGGTACGACTCGGGCGAGGGTAGGGGATGGCTGGCCCTGAGTGATTTGATTCTCAGTACTCCACTATTCCCGTAACCCGAGTGCCGTTATTCCCGTAAGACCCCTTGGAGCGGGCGACGAGAATCGAACTCGCGTTCTCAGCTTGGGAAGCTGTAGGGGTTCAGATCAACAGCGTTCCATACTTCCTGATCAACAGGCGTAAATGATGGTCCATATTTGGCAAATTTGGAGGGTGGGCATACTGCGGGCATATATCTTCGGTGACTTCGTCATGCAGTCTCGACTGACTCTTGACGTTCAGCGTGGCCGTCTGTCATGGCTACATCAGAGTGCCAAGAGAAAGTGATGGATCAAGTTCGCACTCTCCAGAGTCTTGGCAGTAGAACTCCGAACATGGCGATCGCAATCGCGCATCCCAGCAGCGTCTCGGGGATTCCAATCCACTCAGCGATGATCCCACCAAGAAGTGCTCCCGCTGCCGCAAACGATGTACCTACCGTTCGGTACGCACTATTCACGCGACCCCGAAGAGCGTCGGGAGAGAGTGTCTGTCGAAGTGTCGTCGTCGTGACATTCCATAGTCCCACTGCCACGCCAAGAATTGCGACGGAGGCTGCAGCGACGCCAACGTACTTCGTGCTGTACAGGCTGACAAACGACAACGCGGTGAGAGGAACAGAAGCGCAGAGAACCTGCCCGGCTCGAATTCGAGAGAGGGCTCGAGGTACCATTGCGCTACCCAAGAGGCTGCCCAAGGCAAACGCACTGAAGAGAAGACCGTAACCAATGCTGCCAACGTGCAGAAGGTTCTTGGCGTACAAGACGAGCACCGCCACAAGTACACCGCTGGTCGCCGATAGGGGCACCGCGAGACTTGTGCAGGCGAGTAACACCGGTTGTCGCCTGAGAAATTGGAGTCCCTCCGCAATCTCCGAGCGGATTGATCGTCCATCCTTGGCCGCAGGGTGGTCGAGAGCCGGTTTCTTGGTAGTCGGAAGTGTCGCCACCAGAATCGCGGCGGCCAGAAATGAGAGGGCGTCGGTCGCAATGGGAACGAATCGAGCGACAGCGAAGAGGATGCCGCCGAGTGCGGGGCCGACGAACTGGCTGGCGAGGGTCTGGCTCGAGAGCAGTCGGCTATTCGCCTTGACCAAGAAGTCTCCATCGACCAACTCGGGGACCAGGGCGATCGCGGCATTATCAAAGATCGTTTCAATAGAACCGAGAATGAAGCCAAGCACCGCGATCATCAGAATCGAGGGAAGGCTGAACAACGTGGATACGGCGAAGCCGCCAACGAGAGCGGCCCGTCCAGCATCCAATCGCCACATTGCGCTTCGTCGATCAACCCTGTCCGAGATGGCTCCACCGAGCAAGCCAAACAGGGGCCAGGGAGCCAGCGATGCAGCAGTCACCAGTGATATCAGAAGAGGACTATTCGTCTTTTCGGCTGCGAACAGCGGAAGAACGGTAAGGCGTAAACCATCGCCGAGCGCGGAAATAGTGGCCGCTGTCCACAAGCGTTGAAAATTCATCTGACTGGCGATTGGCAATTGAGTCGTTTTCTTGTCGAAGGAAACTTTCTGAAATTGATCGGAGAAAGTTGATGTGCGAAAGACTCTCACCAAATTTCAGACGCGTGTTTTCGCTGCTTGGTTTAGGCGTTGAGCAGACTGTAGTGCAGGCTCTTCGTTGTGAGTCAGTTCTGGTGGCCCTGAAGGACTGTCAACTCAATCGGCAGTAGACCCGTTCAAAGCAAAACTACGTGCCTGAGTGACCTGGTTATCCAGTCCCGAAGCCGCCATTTGAATTGATGAGTTGGCCATTGACCCAACCCCCTTGTCGGGAGCAGAGGAATGAAACAAGATTGGCCGCATCCTCGGGCGTTCCCAGACGAGCCAGAGGCGTTTCGCTGATGATTCGAGACTTCAGTTCAGCCGACATCCATCCCGTGTCCGTAGCGCCCGGATTGATCACGTTGGCCGACACTCCAAGATTCGCAAACTCGTGCGCGGCCGCGATAGTGATCCGATCAAGTGCTCCCTTGCTCGCACCGTAGGGAAGGTTGCCAACGGTGTGATCACTCGTAAACGCAACAATGCGACCAGCGCCAATGCCGGATTTGTAGCGACGACCAAACTCACGTATGAGGAGCCATGTTGATCGGGCGTTCACCGAGAAGTGGCGATCGAAACTCTCCTCGGTGGTGTCGAGAATCCCCGAGTCAACCGACTCACAGTGGCACATGACGAGTGCAGAAATTGACCCCAGACTCGCCTCGACACGGTCGAACAGCGCGGACACCGTTTCGGGTCGCTCCAAGTCGGAATTGATGGTAACAGTACGGCACCCATGGCACTGGTCCAGTAGCCCGCTTCAGCGACCCGACTTGTCGGATCGTTAATGATGAAGCCAGCCGCTCCAATGCCTAGGCCCGACTCTGTGTCAATGACCGCAAAGGGCGCGCCGTTGCCGCTACTCCATTGGTGCGACGCGAATGGCCCAACGAAGCCTTCGGCATCCTTCATGAGGTACGGGACGGCAACTCGAGTCCAACGCTGTACCTCGGGGTCTTGGCAAGATTCGTAGACCCACTGGGCGTCGTCTGCTCGCCACGGACGTAGGGAAACCACGCCGTCGGTGAGTTCAGGTTGAACCTCTGGCCACGGGGTTTCAGTCATCGGAACCTTCTCCGTTCGGTCATCTAATCTCATTGGGTCTGTCATTGGGGGATCGTGACCCTTCAATCTACGCACTGATGAGTCCGTTCACGGTGCTAGTTCTGTTGTCACCTGGAGCAGATGAGTCCCAATGATTCAATGGTTCACGACGATGGAGGTGATCCGCCCTTGTGAAGTGTCTGAAGTACATTGCGAGGAAGGACGAGAGGATTTGGGTCGACATGAGCGCATCGTCTTCATCGAACGATCTCCCCATCGTGGTCTTGCGAGAGATTCGGGAGACGGACGCTGATCTTCTCGACGTCTTGGGTAGCCCCGAGGTGTCCGGTGAGTGGGACCGTTTCGATGATCCTCCGGAGGCGATGCTCAGCGGCGCGTACTACGGAGGCGGCTCGAAGATCGTGCAACTCACCGACGGCACTCCGGTTGGCCACGTCTCGTGGATACAGATTCCATACGGGCCCAATGCGATGAGTCTGGCGTGGTCAATCGGTATCACGATCCTCCCGCAGTATCGGGGGCGACATCTCGCGGCGTCAGCCCAGCACCTCCTCGCCGAGGAACTCCTTGGTCGGTCCGGGGCCAATCGTGTCCAGGCCGATACGGATATCGGAAACTTTCCCGAGCAGAAGGCGCTCGAACGAGCTGGCTTCACTCGAGAGGGCATCGCTCGCGGCGCCCAGTGGCGTTGCGGTGAATGGCACGACCGTGTCGTCTACAGCTACCTTCGCGAAGACCTGCCACTTCGTGGTTCCCTGTGAACGAGGGACCGAAGGAGCTGAGTTGAGCACTTGGACGACCGAGCGGGTATTGGCTGAACTGGACTCGCTGGATTCGTCGTCGGTGTCCGACGATGTCGTACAGATTGCGACCGAGGATTACCGACTCCTGATCTTTCCGCCGAGATGGATCTCACCGACCTTCCCTGTCGCGCAGGTCACGTGGTCGAGTATCTCGAGCTCGTTCGACGCGGTCTTTCGTGAGGTCGTACAAATTCTGATGGAGCGCGGGCTTGACGAGGTGCACTGGTGGGTGACTGCGGCGTCGTCTCCGGAAGGATTGGAGTCGATGCTGCAGGCTCGGAGCGGAGAGCTGACTGACTCGGTCCAAATCCTGGCCAAGGAACTCGTTGCGGGCGTACACCGGAATCTCGCAGACGGAGAGATCACGATCAAGTTGGTGTGCGACGAGGAGACCGTGCGAGCGTCGACCCTCGTCGAGACTCGTGGCTGGGGTAGGGGGGCCTTCGAAGAAGCGGCGCTGTCTGATCGGTTGGATGAAGTTAAGAGTCAACTTGAGATGGGGTCCGGCTTTCAACTTGTGACGTTGATCGAAGGAGAGCCGGCCGCGACAGCTCACTGTGCCTTGCATGGTGAAGTGGCGCGACTGTATGGGGCGGTCACCTTGCCAGAGTTCCGCAATCGCGGCTGCTATCGAGCGTTGCTTTCAGAACGTTTACGTCGGGCGCAAGAGAGTGGAGCCATGATTGCTGTCACGCGAGCTCGTCCGACGACATCGGGACCTCTACTGGTACGCGCTGGATTCACGCTGCACGGCGAAGAGCGTTGCTATCGTCTCTCGGCTACTTGACACAAACCCGGTAACCAAGTCGCTGGCGCTCGTGAGTTCGGTTTGAACCCCTTCGAATCAGATCCAGTAACGACGAAAGGCCACTCCATCATCGTCGGTCATGATGGCTTCCAACACCCCGCCGCAACGTTCGATAACCGTGGCGGACGCTACGTTGTCGTCGTCACAAGTGAGGAGCAGTGGACGCACGCCTTCGGCGTGTGCGATCTCGATGGCTTGACGGAGAATCTCTGTCGCGTAGCCACGCCGTCGAAACCTGGGAATGACGCCGTATCCGATGTGGCCACCTCTAGTCGCGAGGAAATCATTCAGCGCGAAGCGAATGGAAACGGAGCCCACGAGCTCACCTTCGACGTCGGCCGCTAAGAAAGCTGACCGCACGCGGTACGCAGGGAGGTTGATGCCCTCGCGGTAGCGCTCCATCTGAACGAGCCACTCAGTCCAAGGAATGCTCGTCTCATAGTCGAATGGAAGAAAGTCAAACCCAGATCCCTGGAACTCAGCCCATGCTGCGAGCGCTGCCTCCTCGTCTGTCGGACGGAAACTTCGGAGCATCACGGACATTGGAAGATGTTAACTAAGCGCGTCAGCGAATCATGCGGGTTGTGGATTTGTCACCAGGAATTGGTGAGACCACATCTCCGTTCATTGTTCGCGGGTTGAAATCGGTAACACCGGCGGACCTTACGAGTTGCGCGAGTGCATCGGCGAGAACGTGGTCTCGGTCTCTTGTCGCGTGTTGGTAGCGTAACGCCGCACTCGCTGATGCGTGTCCCGCACGATGCATGAGTTCTGCCGTCGTAGCACCCGTTGCTGCGGCGAGTGTCAAGCCAGTGTGTCGAAGATCGTGAAGATGAAGGTCTGGGCGCATGGCAACCAGTCGAGCCTTGGACCACGCACGCTGAAGGGAAGCGGCCGTTAGCGGACTTCCAGAATTCGTCGTGAAGAGAAGGGCATCCTTGTCGGGTTTGGTGAAATCGTTCAAGTGTCTAGTGAGTGCGTTCAAGACATTCTCGGGAATGGACAAAGTCCGTCGACCCGCCACGGTCTTTGGTGACTTGGTGAGAGAACTCCCGTCGCGCGTGAAGGTCCGACTCTGCTCGATTCGAACGGTCTCGTGTAGGAGGTCGATATCTCGTCGTCGCAGACCGAGGATCTCGCCTCGCCGGAGTTGACACCACGTCGCGAGTTGCACGACGAGTTGAAGGCAATCAGGCAACGCGGAGGTGAGGACTTGCACCTCGGCGATGGTCGCCATCGGGCGCTCGACCGCGTGCTCAGTACCGGCTCCACTGACCTTGCAGGGGGTCTTGATGATGAGACCGTCGTCCACGGCAGTTCGCATGACGGTTGAGAGGAGGCGATACGCCTTCGAAGCGGTGCTGGGATGTCGGACGGCAAGTTCCGAATTCCAGTCTCGAATCTTTGATGGTGAAAGCCCCGCGAGCGTTGATGGTCCCAATGAAGGGAGTACGTGGAGTCGCAGCAGGTCCTCGTAAAGCTCTCTCGTTCGAACCGAGAGACCGGGTCTGCGGACGAGCCACTCGGTGGCGTACTGCTTCATCGTGATTTGGCCCGCCGCCGGATCAATCCACGCGCCGCGACGAAAGTCAGCCTCGATCGTGGAGAGGCGTGCGAGTGCGTCGGCCTTTGAGCTGAATGTGCCTCCGGAGTGGAGACGACCTTCATACCAATAGACGGCCTGCCATCGACCCGAGGGGCGCTTGCGCACGGTGCCGAAGTGCCGACGACCTGTCATTATGCGACCTCAGCTTTCGATAGGTACTCACAACGGTCGGGACTAGGACCAGTTCCGCAAGATCTTCTCAATCTGGTGAGACATGAGGCCATTGGGGAACATGCGCTTCGCATCCCGCCCTTTGCGGGTCGACTGTCTGAAATGCAGAATCTCTCGTCACCGCCTGGGCTCGACGCGCTGACCGGTCACCCACGTGTCAAGGTCAGAAACCACGAACCTCACTCGGGTACCACCCAACTTGACAAAAGGGATACGACGTTCTTGCACGAGGCGTCGAACGAACCTCTCCGAGCACCCCAGTCGATTCGCGGTGGCTCCAATATCTAAAAGCGGACCAGCGTCGTACTTGAGGGTGGCTCCGATTTGAGACGTGTGGAGTGGTTGGAGACTCGTCTTGCTATTCATAGGAGTCCTGACATGTAGATGCGGATGTGCTCTGCCTCGCGGTTGGAATCGACCATTCATGTGAGCTACAGGTAACCGGGTCTTCATCGTCCGGTCAAAGATTGTGGGCCATGGCGCATGCGACTCCGGTGAGTTGTGTTCGCATCGCGGCTCCTTGTAACAACATCATTGTCGTGAAGAGGAGCAGCAGGTCCGGCCGCCGCAAACTTCACGGATCCGGTGTCAATGGGTAGTCGCATGGTGCTCCTTGCAGAGGAGCGATAGTTTCGCCCTCTATAGAAGTAGCCACTCCGATTTGGCGTTTGGGGACAGAAACTTGGGCGACGAACCCAAATACTTGTGGAATGTCAGTGTTTCATTGATTTTGATGATCACTCAGGGAGCCCGAACGGCCGGCTTGGCGCTTCGCGCACGCCGTCCTCGGGCACTGGGACTTGTCTCGACAAGGGGCTGAAAGGCACTTCGGGGATGAACTCTTCTTTACGTCATATTAAAGATGAGGGTGGCAGCTCGGTAGTGCGACAAGTAGTACTTGGCCGACAATTCCGCTGAGAGGCATATCCTTCAACTTAGGTCCCCGCGATGATTCCTTTGACTTCAAAAATCGCCTTCATCAGTTCACTCACTGCGGACGCCAGGTCTCTCGCCAACTTTTCGATGTCATTCGAACTCACCTCTTCCGCAAATGGCCACGGCTGGCGCAATTTGCTTCGCAACAGAGAGTGCCCGGGCCGACCATCGGGGAGCCCGTCGACCCAGGCACCGTGGATCAGATGGTTTCTCCTGGTGTTGAGGTCTTTACACCCCGCAATTGCAGAACGGAAACGAGCGACATTGTCGGACTCGCCGAGCGAGGGACCACGAACTTTGTCGTTGGCATCAATTACGGCGAGCGAGTTTTCTATCAGCCATGTCACCGACTGGCCAGCGGCGACAACGTTCGCACGGGGAGAGCCGAGCAGCGCACTGAAGATGCTCCGCAGTAACGACTCCATGTGGGCAGACTCCTCTGCGACAGCGCCGAGGTGGTAGCGACGAATAAAAATCGCTTCTTGCTTGGGACTCATCTCCTCATCAACATCCTCCGCATCTTCCATAGGTTGTGACTCGTCGTTCACCGGTCGATACCTCCCCACCATTGTGTGGCGATGGTACAGCACGCTCCTCGCGAACAACGGCACTCACTGGATGAACCTGGCCGGACACATCAGGGATAAAACGACCTGCTGAACTAACTGCCCGCGAACGCCAACTGCCCAGAGGGCGGAGACTGAGGCACCTTCAGCGACGTTTGTCGTACCGAAGCACCGTAGCCGCGTACTCGACCACCCAACACGGCGCGATGACGCAAATTCGCGAGCGACGCCATTTGCCACGTTCACCACAGATTCTCGCCCGTAGGGTCGACGATGGCGCCGAATTCGCCCCTGAATCCATGGATACGGCGTCTGTCGCACGGGGCAAGACCAAAACCTTAAGCAGCCCGGCCAAACCGAGGCTGCAAAGTTTCCTCGTTTCTGAGAGGCCCCGGCTCTGGGTGCTGGCCGTATGCTTCGCGAGGCGCGTGGGTTTTCATTGACACCTCAGCGCCGCACACGAGGTCCATGATGGTGTGCATGGACAAGCGAACGGAGTTGAAAACGGCCTTTACGGAGCTCGTCTCCTTGGCCACGCCGTACCCCGAACTGGGCAGAAATCTCGCACCGCCGCATGCGATCTTCGGCGGAGCCAACCTGTCCTTTGAAGGCAATGGATACACCGCCCTGCAGCGCGTCACGTACGAGCTGATCAACCATTCGTTGAGGACCGGCGGCCCCACCCTTTCGACGGTCCATGGATGGCTTGCCTACACGTGTCGTGTCGCACTCGACCAAGACATCGATACTGGCTTCGCTGAGCTGGAAGGCTTGATTGACGAACCACTGCGAGAGTGGACTGTGCTGGAACACGTCCGCGGGCACTTCGCACAGGCACCACTACGAGTCGGACGTTGCGTCGTGCACCTGACGCTCGAGTCAGTGCCGCAAATCGGGGAACAATCGGGAATGGCGGGAGTACTGGAACACGAGACGCCCCCGCCTGTGCTCGCGACAACAGTTCACGCGCGGGATCAGGAATCTGCACGTGTTCGAGCACGCGATCGATTCGATGAGACCCGTTCAATCCTTCACCTCATCGGTGAGCACATTGACGGCGGCAGCACTGGAGTAGCAATCCTTGACGAAGAAGGCGATGCTCGCTCCTCTGCTGGCGCGGACGAGGGATTCGTCGTAACCAGGCTTGGCTTTGACGCGACAATGACACTTGGGTATCGAGGTCTTGAGGCCAGCGCTGCAAAAGAGCCGCCAGATCGGAACGACTGGGAGACTCGGGTTCTCGCTGCTGCGCGCTGGCTCCGTCGATGCTTCACGAGCGAGTGGCCATCGGAACGTGTTGCGGCCGCCATGAGCGCACTCGAATGCCTCTTTGTTGGAGGCACCCCCGTTCGTCAAGGAAAAGGTGCGGCCATCGCAGCTCATGTCGCACCTCTGGTGTCAATCGGCGGTATGACGCCCGAGCAAGTCCAGGCCTGGATTCTCAATCTCTACGGGCGGCGTAATGACGCCCTGCACGAAGGATTGTGGATGCTCGACGATCTTGACGCAAGCCGCCTCGTCGGACTGACAACACAAATTCTGAGCTGGGCGTCATTCCATCTCGACGAAGACCACGACCACCTCGAACCTTGCCGAGCGTGTCAGACGCGCGAGGAAGCTGTCAGCGCGATTCCGGCCCTTGCCGGTGCGACAATTAGGACATGAGATTGGAATCCGAGTTCGATCGGGAGAACGAAGCGGCCTGGATTGTTGCGGCAGAACTTCTCGGTATACCGAAGCGTCTCGATGACCGCTCGAAAAGGGTCGGGCCAATGGAATGCGACTTCGAGATTCTGTTGCCCGACGGATCCCGATTGATACTTGAAGTGACGAGTTCTACTGTTAAGGAGCGGGCGGAACAAGCTAAGGCGATCGGTTCCGGTGCCTGGGTGTGTCCGGGAATTGAAAGAAACTGGTCGATCCAACTTGACGGAGCTGGTCGGCGTAAGACAGGCGCAGGAGTCAAGAAGTTCAAATCCCATTCACCTGCACACTTAGTTCAGCTTGAGAAAGAGTGCCCACTCGGCGGTGGCGACCTTTTGAATTTTCACTTTTCACTCGATATCTCCGAGGCTGCCAGGGAAGCAATCGTCGCGCTGAGAGAGCTCGGCGTGCGGCACGGGTCTCTGCTCGACAAGCCTCCGTATGGCCCCGCATACGCGGCCATCGGCTGGGTGTACGACGGTGTCCCCAATGACCCTTCGCTGAAGCAAGTCGTTGAAGAAGCTGTGCTCGCGAATCAAGGAAAGTTGAAGAAACACTCGGACTGTGAAAAACATCTATTCGTGTGGATCGATCAGACCGACTATCGAAACTGGGCCGACCTCTTGACCTTTCAGATTTCGAACGAACCGCTTGAATTTTCAACTGCTGTCGACCGAGTATGGACTGGTCCGTGGTCGCCAGGGATCAGTTTTGACGGAAGTCTTCATTCACTCATTTCATCGAGGGGAAACGAACCCTGGATTCGTCACATGCGACCAAGTGTGGCCGACTACTACCAACGAAACAAGGGGCATTCTTCGGTCACGCTCAAACATCTGACGGAGGGCCGTTTCCCTTTCGGGAATGCCCAGCCACGGATAGGGCTCTCATAACTTTGATCACCTCACCACAAAACGTAAAGATGCTCGAATTGATCCTCGTCGATTGCTGAAGGCCAGCTGCAACCCCCGCGAACCCACACAAACCCCAGAGGTACTTGCTGCATCGAGAAATTGATCCAATCGTGTTGCATACTCGCTGCTTTAGCGCCCATGAAGCGCCAGTGCCGCGTACCGCCCAATTTCTCCATCTCTAAAATAGCCTCTGATCAGTGTGTTTACCGTCAATGACACTTTACGAATGACAGCTTCCCAAGCTGCTGTGTGTCTCAATTTGGCCGACGGTCCAGGAAAATTCTCGTGCACCCGTACTACTATCAAAACGTGCGTAACTAACCGAAGTATTCCCCTCGAACCTTGTCCCTCGTTCACGGAGATTTCGGATGCCTTTGTCGCACTCTTCCCCCATCACCCCAGCGGTACTTGCTGCGCGTGAACTGACCCACGATCGTGGCGGTCGCACCGTTTTGCGCAGAGTATCGCTGAGCGTTGGTCCACAAAGTTGTGTCGGCATCATCGGTCCGAACGGTGTGGGGAAGTCCACCTTTCTGCAGTTGCTGGGGGGCATTGAAGTTCCCGACAGCGGAACCGTTACTCTCGTTCCGCCTGGTGCGACCGTGGGCTTGTTGGCTCAAGAGCATGATCGCCACCAAGGCGAGACGGTGCGCGAGAATCTGGCACGACGGACTGGTGTTCATGGGGCGGAGGCGCGATTGATTCGTGCTGGTATTGAATTGGCGTCACGTTCCCACGACGCTGAAGACCGCTACGAGCGAGCTCTCTCGCAATTTGAATCCCTCGGGGCCGGCAGTTTCGATGCCAGGGTTGACTCGCTACTCCGTGAACTCGGTGTTGGAGGTATCGCGGGCCATCAGATTTCCACTCTCTCCGGAGGGCAAGAAGCGAAGGTTGCACTGGCGGCCATGGAGCTCTCAAAGTTCGACATCGTGTTGCTCGATGAGCCCACAAATGACCTGGACTTCTTTGGCCTGCAACGTCTTGAACAGTGGGTTCGCTCGCGCGAAGGAGGAACGGTCATCATCTCGCACGACCGTGCATTTCTTGAGAGGACCGTATCGTCTGTGCTCGAGATTGACGAGCAAAGTCGGACAGCGCGCGAGTTCGGTGGTGGTTGGTCCGGCTACCAGGCAGAGCGCCTCAACGCGCAACGTCTCGCGAGCGAAGCGTTCGAGGAGTACGAGAAGCGACGCCAACAGCTCACGAGCAGGGCCAACCGACAGCGCCAGTGGGCAGTAGAAGGCGCACGCAAGGAAACCAAGAATCCTCGCGATAACGACAAGGCTCAGCGGGACTTTCGGATCAATCGAACAGAGAACCTGGCCCACAAGGCGCGTCAAGTCGATCGCCAACTCGAGGGCCTACACGCCATTGAGAAACCCTTCGAGGCCTGGGACCTCCATTTCTCAATTAGTGAAACCAAGCGAGCAGGTGCTGTCGTGGGGAAGCTGACCAATGCAGTTGTTGAGCGAGGTCCGTTTCGTCTTGGACCTACCAACTTAGAAATTGGCTGGGGCGAGAGAGTCGCACTTATTGGCGCCAACGGATCGGGGAAATCCACCCTGGTTGGGGCACTGCTCGGGACGCTCGCGTTGAGCAGTGGTGAGCGTTGGAAGGGACCGAGTGTGGTGACGGGAGTTCTCGGTCAGGATCGTCAAGCCCTCAGTGGAGACCACGACTTGGCTCAGTACGTGGGGGACACTTGCGGACTATCCAATTCCGAAACACGATCGCTACTCGCCAAGTTTGGACTAACCGCAACACACGTGACTCGCCCGACCTGGCAACTCTCTCCGGGTGAACGCACGCGAGCGGAGCTGGCAATATTTCAGGGTCGCGGAGTCAATTTCTTGGTGCTCGATGAACCCACCAACCACCTGGACCTTCTAGCCATCGAGCAACTCGAGAGTGCATTGAGAGACTTCACGGGGACGCTATTGCTGGTCTCGCATGATCGCCAATTGCTCGACGCGGTCGCCATCACTCGAACTATCGAAATGGTTAGCGGAAGCGCGCACGACAAAGGTCCCATCGAGGGAATGCCTCAATGAGGGAGTTTTCCTCTGACTGCCATTAGCTATTTCTCCTAAATCAGGTGTGCGGTAGTCAAGGTAAGGTCGCGCCCTCGTCGCATTTCAGGCATACTGCGGGCATACCACGGGCATATATGGGCATATAACACGGGGCAGTACCGGTCAACTGTGGTCACTACTGGTCACTTCAAAACCCTTACAATCATTGGGGTTTCGATAGAAATCCTTGGAGCGGGCGACGAGAATCGAACTCGCGTTCTCAGCTTGGGAAGCTGATGTTCTGCCGCTGAACTACGCCCGCGTGGGTTACAGCGTACCTCGTGGAGTCCAGCGCACCCTCTGGCGAGCGGATGCTGCAATACCTTTCACTATTTGAATGTTCTTCTTGGCTCGCTCTTACTCTGGCTCGTTACTGTCGCCTGGTGCCACCAACAAGGGAACTACAGCGCAATTCGACCGTCGCTTGGGCGAGTCAGCCAGCGTCGCAACGACATCGAGCGGGCCATGCACCGATCCCATGGGTTGCTGACGCACTTGCGCTCTTGGCGGGTATTGGCCTTGGGATAGCGATTGCGCTCGGAATCTCCAGTGAGAGCCCATCTCTACTGTCATCACCGGGTGGTTGGTTCGACGCCGTTGGACGGCTCGCCGCGCTGACTGGCACGTACCTCATGTTGGTGATGATCGTCTTGATCGCCCGATTGCCCTGGCTCGAGCGCACCGTCGGTCAAGACCGTCTCGTGAGGTGGCACCGTCGCATCGGCGGTTGGCCTATCGCGTTGATTGTCGTGCACGTGGTCGCGGTCACGCTCGGTTACGCGCAGATGACCAAGAGCGGACCGTTCCATCAGTTCTGGGTGTTCCTTCGCAACTATCCCGACTTGCTCGCAGCGATTGTTTCCTTCGCACTCTTGATAGTTGCCGGCGTCTCCTCGGCGAGGATCGCACGACGACGGATGAAGTACGAGACCTGGTGGGTGGTGCATCTCTATATGTACCTAGCGCTCGGGCTGGCCTTTGCGCACCAGATCGTGACCGGGGTGATGTTCCTCGGCCACCCGCTCGCACGTGGTTACTGGATTGGCGTCTCAGCACTGACCGCAGGCGTTGTGCTGACGAGTCGAGTGATACTTCCGATGATTCGAAACGCTCGATTGCAGCTGCGCGTCCACAAGGTGGAAGAAGAGGCGCCGGGTGTCTATACGGTCACGCTCAAGGGCCGCCAACTCTCGCGCCTCGCGGTATCGGGCGGACAATTCTTCCAGTGGCGCTTTCTCACCAAGGGACTCTGGTGGCACAGCCACCCCTATTCACTCTCAGCACTGCCCCGTCCGCCCTACCTGCGCGTGACGGTGAAGGCGAGTGGTGACCAATCGAGTGCGGTGGGACATCTGCGTGTCGGTACCCGAGTGCTGATCGAAGGTCCCTACGGCACCTTCACTAAACACGCACGCACGAACACGTCGGTGACGATGGTCGGAGCCGGGGTCGGCATCACGCCGCTTCGCGCGTTGTTGGAAGACCTTCCAGGTGACATTGACGTGTCGGTGATCATACGTGCATCTCGTGTGGAAGAGATCGTGCACCGCGACGAGCTCGAAGCACTGGTACGTGCGCGTGGTGGGACCTTTCATGAACTCGTTGGCTCTCGCCACCAGGTCGTTCTCGATGCACGAACAATGAAGCAACTCGCGCCACGTCTCGCGCAGGGAGACCTCTATATATGTGGCCCCGAAGGTTTCACCGAGCGCGTCGTCGACGTCGCACGTCGCCTCGGCCTACGCAAGCAACAGATTCACTACGAAGCCTTCAGCTTCTAGATGCGATGGATTGGATGATCATGCGACACAGTCGAAGGGAACACAGATGAAGAGATCGCCCATAGTCGTCGTTGGAACCATGGCCGGTCTCTTTGGCGTCATGAGTTTTCATACGACGCCCGCCAAGATCACCTTGGGATCGGTGGCTACTCCGACCTCGACGGGTTCGAGTACCTCGAGTGCCACATCGACGACCGCCTCGGCTCCGACAACGACGTCACCACCCAAGAAGCGAACCTCGCCCCCGGCGAGCTCACGTTCGACGTCGAGTCCAACGACCAGTGCAGGTTCCGCGTCATCGTCGACGACCCCTGCGACAACCGCCCCGGTGACGACGACCACCGCCGCGCCGGCGACCACGACGACGGCCTCGTCAAACTTGGCCCAGACCGTGACCGGACCATCGGTCAACTACTACTTCGGTCTCTTGTCCGTGAAGGTGACCGTGGCGGGCAAGAAGATCACCAATGTCACAATCGCGTCACTCAGTGACGGCGGGAACTACCGATCACAACAGATCGACCAGGCATCGATACCAATCCTCGAACAAGAGGCGATGCAGGCACAGAATGCCAACATTCAAAGCGTCTCGGGAGCCAGCTACACGAGTGCTGGTTTCCAATTGTCGCTCCAAGACGCCTTGAAGAAGGTGGGAATCAAGTGAGCGCGTCACACGATGATTCCTCGCCCACGCGCCTGCACCACAGAGAAGAGGTCATGGGCACGGTTGTCACTTTTGACGTGTACAACAACAGCGGCATCTCACCCGAGGAGTTCCTCCCGTATCTCCAAGAGGCGGTCGCGGTGCTTCATCACGCGGACAAGGTCTTCAGCACGTGGAAGTCGAACAGTCCGCTCAGTCAACTGCGCCGTGGCGAGATCACTCTCGGCGAAGCACCCCCCGAGGTAGCCCAAGTACTCGAGATGTGCGCACTCGCGAAGGCCCAGACCAAGGGCTGGTTCGACCCCTGGGCGTTGGCCGGCGGCGTCGATCCGACTGGCTACGTGAAGGGTTGGTCTGCGCAACTATCGCTCGCGAGCTTGGTGGACGCCCCCATCACCGGTGCGATCATCAACGCGGCGGGGGACATTGCGAGCTTTGGGGGGCTGGATGCGACGACGCCGTTTCGCGTTGGTATCACCGATCCATTGTCACCCCCAGCACTCAACTGCGCGATAGAGCTTCGAGGGGCTGTCGCCACCTCTGGTATCTACGAACGCGGCGATCATCTCGTCAATCCCTTCACGGGTGAGGCGACCACTCGAGCACTGTCGGCCAGTGTCACCGGCCCGGACCTCGGACTCTGTGATGCGTGGGCCACCGCCTTGGCGGTTGGGGGCAGTGAAATTCTCGAACTCATCGAGCACACCGACGACTACGAGGCCCTCACGATCAACGCTGACGCCAGCCGTCAATGGACGTCGCGCTTTCCCATCATCGATCTCGAGACCTCCCACTGAGGCTGCTCAAGCGTGACATCGCCGCGTCTCGCGCTACCCGGAGTGGACAATCGGCGCTGGCGCGGCGATTGACCTCGATCGACTGATATCGCCCCTACTTCGGAGTATCGTTGCGAAGGTTATGGTGCTCTCAGATCGTTCAATCAAAGAAGCTCTCGAGCAGGGCCGCATCATCATCGACCCATTGGGCGATGATTGCATCCAGCCCTCGTCAGTAGACCTTCACATCGACCAGTTGTTCCGCGTGTTTCGCAATCACTCCCAGCGGGTCATCGACGTGCGAGAAGCCCAAGAAGACCTCACTGAGTTGATCGACGTGGGCCCGAACGACCCCATGATCCTGCACCCCGGAGAATTCCTGCTCGGATCGACGATTGAACGAGTGGCGCTGCCCGATGACCTGGTGGCGCGTCTCGAGGGCAAGAGTTCGCTGGGCCGCCTCGGGCTCTTGATTCACTCGACCGCGGGATTCGTCGACGCCGGTTGGGACGGCCACCTCACCCTCGAACTCTCCAACGTGGCGAACCTGCCGATCACCCTCTATCCGGGGATGAAGATCGGCCAGATCAGTTTCTTTGAGATGACGACGCCCGCGGACCGCCCCTACGGCGCCGCAGGACTCGGTTCAAAGTACCGCGGTCAGCGCGGACCGACCGCCAGCCGCTACTCGGAGAACTTCAAGAAGCAGTGATGCAGCGATAGATGGAGGCACAGACGTGGTAGCTCGGATCATCATCGGACTCGTCATCACGATTGTCGGGTTCTCCGTGGCAGGACGCCGCTTCTACTGGCTCTCTCGTTTGATCCGCAGTGGAAAGCCAGCGCCACGTCGCTGGCAAGGTTTCGGCAAAGTGAGCGAGGCCGAGGTCGTCGAGGTCGCGGGTCAGCGCAAGCTTCTTCGTTGGACCGTGCCGGGGCTCGCGCACTTCTTTACGATGTGGGGCTTCACGGTCCTCATGACCACCATCATCGAGGCGTACGGGGCGTTGTTCCAGCGCGACTTCCATATCCCGGTCATCGGTCGTAGTAACTGGCTGGCATTCGTCGAGGACTTCTTCGCGACCGCGGTGCTCGTCTCACTCGTCGTCTTCACGATCATCCGAGTGAAGAACGCTCCCTCGCGAAAGGACCGCTCGAGTCGTTTCTACGGCAGCCACCTGGGTGCCGCGTGGCTCACGTTGTTCATGATCTCGATGGTGATCGTCACGCTGCTCGTCTATCGCGGCGCACAGATCAACACCGGCCACTTCCCCTTCATGAAGCCCTTCACCGGGTGGACCGGGTACGCACCTATCGCGGGACAACCGCATGGCGTGGCTTCGTCATGGGCGTTCGCGAGCAAGATCGTCGCGAGTTGGCTACACCCGCTCGGCTACGGCGTCAACAGTGTGCTCGAGGCGGTGTTCCTGCTCGCCAACATCGGCGTGATCGCCGGTTTCTTGGTGTTCGTTGCCTACTCGAAGCACCTGCACATCTTTCTCGCCCCCATCAACGTCGGAGTCTCTCGGCGCCCACGAGCCCTCGGTGGCCTCGACAAGACCCCCGACATGGACATGGACAACGTCACCGAGGACACGGTCTTTGGCGTCGGCAAGATGGAGGACTTCACCTGGAAGCAGATGCTGGACTTCTCCACGTGCACTGAATGCGGGCGTTGTCAGTCGGTGTGTCCCGCGTGGACGACGGGCAAACCGCTCAGCCCGAAGCTCTTGATCATGGGCCTTCGCGAGAACATGTTCGCCTCCGCGGACCGACTGCTCTCGAGTGACGCGAGTGGCGACGTCGCGACCTTGGTGCCCACCGTCATCGACCCCGACGTGTTGTGGTCGTGCACGACGTGTGGCAGCTGCGTCGAGCAGTGCCCGGTAGACATCGAGCACGTGGATGCGATCATCGACATGCGCCGCTACGAAGTACTGATGGAGTCGAGGTTCCCTTCCGAGGCCGGGTTGTTGCTTCGCAACATGGAGAATCAGGGGGACCCCTGGGGCCTCGGGTCTTCGAAGCGCACGGAGTGGCTCGGCGCGCTCGACTTCGAGGTGCCAGTGTTCGACGGACCGATTCCTGACGACGTCGAGTACCTGTACTGGGTCGGGTGCGCGGGCTCATTGGATGAGCGTGGGCGAAAGCAAGTGGAGTCGACCGCGCGCATGCTGCACCGCGCTGGGGTGAGTTTTGGGATCCTCGGTCCACGCGAGTCCTGCACGGGCGACCCGGCACGACGCATGGGCAACGAGTACCTCTTTCAAGAGATGGCCAAGGCCAACATCGCGACCCTCAACGAAGTGGGTGCGAAGAAGATCGTGGCGAGTTGTCCGCACTGCTTTAACACGATGAAGAACGAGTACCCCGACCTCGGGGGCGACTTCGAGATGATCCATCACGCCGAACTATTGAGTCACCTGGTTGCGAGTGGACGTCTGGTGCCGGGTCTTTCGTACAAGGGAACCGTGACGTACCACGACCCGTGTTATCTCGGTCGTCACAATCGTGTCTTTGACGAACCGCGCAGCGTGCTCGACGCGATTCCTGGCGTCACTCAGATAGAGATGGAGCGCCACCGTGAGCGGGGCTTTTGCTGCGGGGCGGGGGGCGCGCGCATGTGGATGGAAGAGAACATCGGCAAGCGCGTCAACATGGAGCGCACGAACGAGGCGCTCGCGACGGGCGCCGACGTCGTGTCAACGGCGTGCCCCTTTTGCATGATCATGATCGACGACGCGGTCAAGGCCAACGGAAAAGGTGACGAGGTGTCGGTGCTCGACATCTCCCAGGTGATGGAACGTTCCCTGATGGCGCCCGTGATCTCTGGTCCCGACGCCGATCAGGTTTCGTAGTTCACATCACCGAAACACTTCGCTAACCCTTCTGAAATCCTCGGTTGTCACACTGGTGCCAACAACCTGAGGTCAGCGTCGCCCTCTCCTAGTTATCAAAAGGAGTGGACGTGTCTTTTCTAGCGACCAACATCCCCTACCCCAGTTGGCTCAATCCCGCCGACAACACGTGGCAGCTGACCGCTGCCACGCTCGTTGGTTTGATGAGTTTGCCGGGGCTGGCTGTTCTCTACGGCGGGCTCGTGCGAAAGAAGTGGATCGTCAACACCATGCTGATGGTGTTCTCGGGCTTCTCGCTTACCCTCGTCGTGTGGATGCTGTGGGGCTACAACATGGCCTTTGGTCACCTCGCACACTTCGGCTCGACCGGCTCGTTCTGGAGCGGCTTCATAGGCCACTTCATGCCGTTGTCGACCGCCGGCGCGGAACAAGGTCAGGCCGTGTCGGGCGCCAACTCGGCGATACCGTTTCACTACCCAACGGCGACACTGGCCTACTTCCAGTTCGTGTTCGCCGCTATCACCCCACTGCTGTTCCTCGGCGGTCTGGTTGGTCGCCTCAAGTTCAAGGCCTGGCTGTTGATCGTGCCGCTGTGGATCACGATGATCTACTGCGTGAACGCAGCACTGCTCTGGGGCGGCGGCTTCTTCGCCCAAAAGGGTGCTGTTGACTACTCGGGTGGTTACGTCATCCACTTGAGCGCCGGGGTCGCAGCGTTCGTGGGCGCCGCCATCCTGGGACCGCGTCGCTGGCAGGACCGAGAGAACGCGTTCCCGAGCAACCTCATGATGGTGGCTGTTGGAATGGGAATCCTGTGGCTCGGCTGGAACGGGTTCAACGGTGGAGACCCCTTCTACGCGGGTGCCGACGCGGCGGCGGCGGTGCTCAACACCAACGTGGCGACCGCAGTGGGCGTGCTCACCTGGCTGCTCATGGACATGTTCTTCTCCAAGCAGAAGAAGCCCACGTTCCTCGGCGCCCTCAACGGCATGCTCTGTGGACTCGTCGCGATCACCCCGAGTGCTGGATGGGTGAACGGGACCGGTGCGATCTTCGTTGGTCTCATCGCCTCGTCGCTCGTGTGGGTCGCGTGGAACTTCCTTTCGAAGGTG
Source organism: Acidimicrobiaceae bacterium (assembly GCA_027355725.1). Lineage (GTDB taxonomy): Bacteria > Actinomycetota > Acidimicrobiia > Acidimicrobiales > RAAP-2 > RAAP-2. The sequence goes on along the minus strand of DAIEHI010000187.1, from coordinate 22,223 downwards.
CGACCCTTCTCCAAGGTGGATGACGCCATGGGCGTGGTCTACACCCACGGCGTCGCCGGACTCATTGGTGGTCTGCTTGTCGGAATCCTGGCGGACCCCGGGATGACCGAGTACGGCGTCCCTGGCGCGCACTACAAGGGCCCCGGTGGATTTTCGGTGGGCGGCTGGTTCTACACCCATTCGTTCCACCAGCTCTGGGAGCAGACGATCGCGGCGGCCTGGATCATTGGCTACACCGCAGTCGGGACCGCAGTGGTCTTCTATATCGTGAAGTTCGTCCTGGGTGGTCTGCGCGAAACCGAGGAAGTCCTGGCGATTGGCGACATCGCCATCCACGAGGAGGAGGCGTTCCCCGAGCCCACGTTCGGTGAGCCAGTATTGAGCCCTAGCCACTTGCACAGCGACAACATCTAAGGAGTAGACGATGAAACTAGTGACAGCAGTCGTGAAGCCGTTCAAACTTGACGAGGTCAAGGTGGCGGTGAAGGATATCGGCGTGACGGGCATGACCGTCAGTCAGGTGCGCGGTTTCGGACGCACCGGTGGCCACATCGAGATCTACCGAGGTAAGGAATACGAGTTCGACTTCATCGACAAGATCTGTATCGAGATCGTTGTCACCGACGAACAGGTGGAAGGGGTCATCGACGCGATCGTCAATGCCGCGCGCACCGACACCGTGGGTGATGGCAAGGTCTGGGTCACCGACGTCGAGCGCGTGGTGCGTATTCGCACCAACGAGCGAGGTCCCGAAGCCGTTTAACCCCCCAACCGGACCAGTGTGCGACGGGCATGTCCCGTCGCACACTGGTTTCGCGCCGGTCTCGATTGCCATCGAAGCCGTTCTCTGATGGAGCGCTACGTTCGACGTCGCGAGTAGATGATGTGAAGAAGGCTCAGCCCGCTTGGCGCGCGACGGCCTCTGCGGCCTTGGCTGCCGCTTCGGGGTCACCGAGGTAGCGAGCCTCGAGCACGGTGAGCTCGTTGTCCAACTTGATGCGGTAGGGGATGCCCGTCGGGATCTCCAACTCAGCGATCTCGTCGTCGGCGATGTTCTGGAGCACCTTTCGAAGCGCTCGGATCGAGTTGCCGTGAGCGACGACCAAGACTGCGCCCCCGCGCACGGCCTCACTTCGCAGGTCTTCGCTGATGACCTCGGCGAGATAAGGGGTGACGCGAGCGACGACGTCCTTCAGGCACTCGGTCAGCGGCAGCGACTGGGTGGGCACGTCTCGATAGCGCGGGTCATTGATGGCGTTACGAGGGTCGCCGTCGGGCATGGGCGGGGGTGGGACGTCGTAGGAGCGGCGCCACAACTTCACCTGGTCGATGCCGAACTCCTCAGCGGTCTGCTTCTTGTCCTTACCCGTCAAGTCGCCGTAGTGGCGCTCGTTGAGCCGCCAGGTGCGTCGAACCGGGAGCCACGAGCGATTCGCTGCATGCAGGGAGATCTCGGCCGTGCGGATGGCTCGGGTCAGTAACGAGGTGTGCAGGATTCGAAGATCGAGGTCGGTCTCGGCGGCGAGCAGCTCGCCCGCGGCCCGGGCCTCGGCCTCACCTTCGACGACGAGGTCGACGTCCTGCCAGCCGGTGAAGAGATTGAGGTCGTTCCACAGTGAACGTCCGTGGCGCAAAAGTATGAGATCTGGCACGTTCGTAGCGTAGTGACTGCACGGACGGGCCAAATTTGCGCCGTTGGCGTCGCCGCTCGAAGTATTCATTCCCTGTCATTGTTGTAATTACTACTACGTGCTTTATATATTTTCTTGACAAGGACAGACTCAACTCTGTAGCATTGTCTCCATAGGTTCTCGCTTCCTGGAAGGTCCGGCGAGTCAGAGACGTTGAAGAGTGAAGGAGCAGTTCATGGCAAAGGCAGTCGGAATCGACCTTGGAACCACCAACTCCGTGGTGAGTGTCCTCGAGGCGGGAGAGCCCGTCGTCATCCCCAACGCAGAAGGCGGTCGCACGACCCCCTCGGTAGTGGGTTTTTCGAAGACTGGCGAGGTTCTCGTCGGTGAGGTCGCCAAGCGTCAAGCGATCACCAACCCCGAGCGCACCATTCGCTCGGTGAAGCGCCACATGGGCGAGAACTGGTCGGTCGAGATCGACGGCACCAAGTACACCGCCCAGGAGATCTCGGCACGCATCTTGCAAAAGCTGAAGCGCGACGCCGAGGCGTATCTGGGTGACACGGTCACCCAGGCCGTGATCACGGTGCCCGCGTACTTCAATGACGCCCAGCGCACCGCCACCAAGGAGGCGGGTCAGATCGCGGGTCTCGAGGTGCTTCGCATCGTGAACGAGCCAACGGCCGCCGCGTTGGCGTACGGACTCGACAAGGGCGGCCAGGAGCAGACGGTGCTCGTCTTTGACCTCGGTGGCGGAACCTTCGACGTTTCGGTCCTCGACATCGCTGACGGCGTGTTCGAAGTGAAGTCCACCCACGGCGACACCCACCTCGGTGGCGACGACTGGGACGACGCCGTGATGCAGTGGCTCATCAAGTCATTCAAGGACACCGAAGGCGTCGACCTCTCGGGGGACAAGATGGCCGTTCAGCGTCTGAAGGAAGCGGCGGAGAAGGCGAAGATCGAACTCTCCGCGGTGCAAGAGACCCAGGTGAACCTCCCGTTCATCACCGCCACCGCCGAAGGTCCGAAGCACCTCGACCTCAAGCTCACGCGGTCCAAGTTCAACGAGTTGACCGCTGACCTCGTCGAGCGTTGCCGCAAGCCGTTCGACCAGGCCATCAAGGACGCGGGACTGACGCTCGACAAGATCGACCACGTCATCATGGTCGGTGGTTCGACGCGAATCCCCGCGGTGCAAGAGCTCATCATGAAGGTCACGGGTAAGGAGCCGAACAAGAGCGTGAACCCTGACGAGGTGGTCGCCATCGGCGCCGCGGTCCAGGCCGGCGTGCTGAAAGGTGACGTGAAGGACATCTTGCTGCTCGACGTGACCCCCCTGTCGCTCGGTATCGAGACCAAGGGTGGCGTGATGACCAAGATCATCGAGCGCAACACCACCATCCCGACCAAGAAGTCACAGACGTTCACGACCGCTGACGACAACCAGCCGTCGGTCGAGGTGCACGTCCTACAGGGTGAGCGTGAGATGGCGTCCTACAACCAGACTCTGGGCAAGTTCCAGCTGGTCGGCATCCCGCCGGCGCCGCGAGGGGTACCTCAGATCGAAGTCACCTTCGACATCGACGCGAATGGCATCGTGCACGTGTCCGCGAAGGACACCGCGACCGGGGCGACCCAGTCAATGACCATCACTGGTGGATCGTCGCTCTCCAAAGAGGAGATCGACCGCATGGTGCGAGACGCTGAAGCGCACGCCGAGGACGACCGCAAGCGTCGTGACGAGGCCGAAGTGCGCAACAACGCCGACGGACTTGTGTACCAGACCGAGAAGTTGCTGAAGGATCAGGCTGAGTCGTTCCAGGGCACCGAGCGAGAAGACGTCGAAGGCGCGCTGGCCGCGCTGAAAGAGACGCTCGCCGGCACTGACATCGACGCGATCAAGGACGCCACCGAGAAGTTGCTGACGACGAGTCAAGGTTTCAGCCAGCGTCTCTACGAAGAGGCCGCCAAGGCGAACGCCTCGGGCCCGGCTGCCCCTGAGGGGAACGAAGACGAGATCGTCGACGCCGAGATCGTTGACTGATCGTGAGCGACAATCCGGTTGAGCACGACGAGGTGGTGGCGTCCGAGGACGTCACCACCGAGGTCGTCGATGAGCGTTCCGACATAGAACGACAAAGAGACGAATACCTCGACTCGCTGCAGCGTCTGCAGGCGGACTTCGAGAACTACCGAAAGCGCATGGCGCGTTCATCGAGTGACGCGGCCGTGCGGGCCGTTGGCGACGTGATCGTCAAACTCCTGCCCGTGCTTGACGCGTTCGACCTCGCGAAGGCCCACTTCATCAATGTCAGCACCGACGAGGCGGCGGCACTTGTGCAGTCGAGGGCCCTGCTGCTCGACACGCTGGCCAAAGAGGGGCTTGAGCGCATTGAGAATACGGGGGTCGCATTCGACCCTCAGGTTCACGACGCCGTCGCTCACATCGAGGGCGACGCCGATGGCGAGCAGGTGATCGACGAGGTACTGCGGGCAGGGTATCTGTGGAAGGGTGCAGTGCTTCGACCCGCAATGGTGAGAGTGAAGGGCTAAATGGCCGAGCGCGAGTGGTTCGACACGGACTACTACAAGGTCTTGGGATTGTCGTCGAGTGCGACACCCAAGGAGATCACGCGCGCCTATCGCAAACTCGCGAAGGAACTGCACCCCGACACCAACCCTGGCTCGGAGGAGAAGTTCAAGGAGGTCTCGGTTGCCTATGACGTCTTGGGCGACTCCGACAAGCGCAAGGAGTACGACGAGGTGCGCCGCCTCGGCGCGTCGGGCGGCTTCGCGGGTACCGCGCCGGGTGCGGGCGGTTTCAACTTCCAAGGCGGTGACATTGGTGACCTGAGTGACCTCTTCGGGGGTCTCTTCGGCGGTCGCCGTCAACGTTCCCAGCGCGGCGCGGACCTCGAGACGTCACTGCACTTGAGTTTTCGTGACGCGGTGATGGGGGTGACGACCACCGTCACCCTGCCAAGCGGCGAGGCGTGTCACACCTGTGGGGGTCGCGGCGCGGCGCCGGGCAGCGGGTTCGCCACGTGTGAACGCTGTCAAGGTCGCGGTGTCCTCAACGACGACCAGGGTCCCTTCGCGATGTCGAGCGTGTGCCCGGTCTGCCAGGGCCGAGGCGGCAAGATCGTGACGCCGTGCTCGACCTGTCACGGCACTGGTCGCGAGCCGTCGTCACGTCGGGTGAACGTGCGCGTTCCCGCGGGCGTCGTCGACGGGCAGCGCATCCGTCTTAAGGGCAAGGGCAATCCCGGTAGTCAGGGTGGCCAGCCCGGTGACCTCTTCGTCGACGTGCACGTCTCGAGTGACGCACGTTTCGAGCGCCGCGGGCGCAACGTGACGACGAGTGCCAACGTCTCATTCGTCCAGGCGATGCTCGGTACGACCGTCGAGGTCGCGACCCTGGACGATCCGGTGACCCTGAAAGTCCCGCCCGGGACCCAGCCCGGTACCACGATGCGCGTACGCGGTCGCGGCGTGCCCACGAGTCCCAAGCAACCGGCTGGTGACTTGTTGGTCACGGTCAACGTGTCGATCCCAACGAAACTGACCAAAGAACAGAAGTCGCTCGCCGAGAAGCTCGCACGGTCGCTCAACGATGAGGTGACGCCGTGAACGAGCGACACCACCACGCGGTCTACGTGATCTCGGTCTTCGCCGAGATCGCCGGCGTGCATCCCCAGACCCTCAGGAACTACGAGCGCAGCGGACTCTTGAGTCCGCAACGCACCAGCGGCGGGTCGCGTCGATTCTCTGAAGCGGACCTGCAAGCGATCAGGCGCATTCAGGAGCTGACCAATGAGGGTGTCAACCTCGAGGGCGTGAAGCGCATCATGCGACTCGAGGCGGAATTGGCGGAGCTTCGCTCGAATCTTGAAGCCACCTTGCAGGACGTTCGCGCCAACGTCGAACAGACGCATCGTCAGTATCGACGCGACCTCGTGCCCGTACGCAACACCATTGAACTTTTCATCGACGCACAGAACCGACGACGAGGAGGTAGCTGATGGCACTCGATCCCCAGCGATGGACGCTCAAGACGCGCGACGCATTCCAGGCCGCGACCACTCAGGCCGCCGCAGCCGGCAACCCGTACGTGACGCCCGCTCACCTCTTGCTCGCGCTGTTGAACCAGTCCGAGGGCATCGCGCGACCGCTGTTGATCGCGGCCAACGTCGATCCGATCTCGGTCGCGGCGTCACTGAACGAGAAGGTGGCGGCGGAGCCGCGCACCGTTGGCGGCACCCAGCCCGGCCTCTCGAACGAATCGCGTCAGGGGCTCGAGACCGCAGACGAACTGCGAGCAGAATTGGGCGACGAGTACCTCTCGGTCGACCACATCATCGTTGCCTGGGCTCAGTTGCTCGGCACAAACCGCGAGGCGCTGCTCTCGGCGCTGCGAGGCATTCGCGGCTCGACGAGGATCACCTCGGAGAATCCCGAAGAGACCTTCCAGTCCCTCGAGAAGTACGGCCGGGACCTGACCGCGCTCGCGAGGACGGGCAAACTCGATCCGGTCATTGGCCGCGACGATGAGATCCGCCGCGTTATCCAGGTGCTCTCTCGACGTACGAAGAACAACCCGGTACTCATTGGCGAGCCCGGCGTGGGTAAGACTGCAATCGTCGAAGGATTGGCGCTTCGCGTGGTCGACGGTGACGTGCCCGAATCGTTGCGTGATCGCAGGGTCATCGCGCTCGACCTCGCCTCAATGGTCGCTGGAGCGAAGTACCGCGGAGAATTCGAGGAGCGCCTGAAGGCGGTCTTGAAGGAGATCGAGGACGCTGAGGGCAACGTCATCACCTTCATCGACGAGTTGCACACGATCGTCGGCGCGGGGGCGAGCGAAGGCTCGATGGACGCGAGCAACATGATCAAGCCCTTGTTGGCGCGCGGTGAGTTGAGACTGATCGGTGCGACGACGCTCGACGAATATCGTCAGTACATTGAAAAGGACGCGGCGCTCGAGCGGCGCTTCCAGCAGGTCTTCGTGGGCGAACCGTCCATCGAGGACACTGTGGCGATTCTGCGTGGTCTAAAGGAGCGCTACGAACTCCACCACGGCGTTCGCATCCAAGATGCCGCCCTGGTCGCAGCGGCGGTCCTCTCACAGCGCTACGTCCCCAACCGAAATCTGCCCGACAAGGCCATTGATCTGATCGACGAAGCCGCGTCGAAGCTGAGGATCGAGATCGACTCGATGCCGACCGAGCTCGACGTTGTCATGCGGCGCATCCGCCAACTCGAGATCGAACAGGTGGCGTTGAGCGGCGAAGCGGACGAGCGCTCGAAGGAGCGACTCGAACTACTCGAAGAGGAACTGGCTGACCAACGTGAGAAGTCCGACGAACTCGCTGCGGGTTGGCAGGCCGAGAAGTCGGCAATCCAGAGGATTCAAAATGCCAAGCACGAGTTCGAGGAGAAGCGCGCCGAAGCTGATCGACTCGAACGAGAAGGCGATCTCAACGGCGCGGCGGCGCTTCGCTACGGCACCATTCCCGAGTTGGAAAAGCGCATCGACACGGCCACGCGAGAGCTCGGTGAGCTCCAGGCCAATGGTGCGTTCTTGAAAGAGGAAGTGGACGCCGAGGACATCGCTGAGGTGATCAGTCGCTGGACCGGGGTGCCGGTCACCAAGCTGCTCGAAGGTGAAGTCGACAAGTTGGTGCGCATGGAGGAGTTGTTGCACTCGAGGATCGTTGGTCAAGACGAGGCCGTCGTCGCGGTCGCCAACGCTATCCGCAGATCGCGTGCCGGCTTCTCGGACCCGAACCGACCGATTGGTTCGTTCTTGTTCATGGGCCCGACGGGCGTTGGTAAGACCGAGCTGGCCCGCGCCCTCGCCGAGTTCCTCTTCGATGGCGACAAGGCCATGGTCCGTCTGGACATGAGTGAGTACATGGAGAAGTTCGCGGTGAGTCGGCTCATCGGAGCGCCTCCGGGCTACGTCGGGTACGAAGAGGGTGGACAACTCACCGAAGCGGTGCGTCGTCGTCCCTACTCGGTGGTGTTGCTCGATGAGATTGAAAAGGCGCACCCCGACGTCTACAACCTGTTGTTACAGGTGCTCGATGACGGAAGACTCACCGATGGTCAGGGCCGCACGGTCAACTTCACGAACGTGGTGCTCATCATGACGAGCAACTTGCCCGGCGACCCCCAGGAGTTCTTCCGGCCCGAGTTCGTGAACCGGATCGACGACATCATCCGCTTTCGTTCACTCGACGAGAAGGACCTGGCGGTCATTGTCGGCATTCAACTCGGTCGCCTACGTCGCCGCCTCGCCGAACGTCGTCTCGCGCTCAACGTCAGTCCCGCCGCGGCCGAGGAGCTCGCTCGCGAGGGTTACGACCCCGCGTTCGGCGCTCGTCCGCTCAAGCGGGTCATCCAGCGCCGCCTCGAGGACCCCTTGGCACTGGCGGTGCTCGAGGGTGAGTATCACGAGGGGGACACGATCAACGTCGACGTCCTCGATGGGGCCCTGCACTTCTCGTAGGAATCGTTGGGCATTTTTTCGTACGGTAGGCTTGGTGCGCAACGAGGCCGTCTCGAGGGAGTCAAGTGCCCGCAACCGTGGTAGTCGGAACCCAGTGGGGTGACGAAGGCAAAGGGAAGTTAACCGACCTTTTGGCTCGTGACATGGATATGGTGGTTCGCTACCAAGGTGGCCATAACGCCGGGCACCGCATCGTCGTCGAGGGAGAGGCCTTCGCCCTGCAACTCGTGCCCTCGGGAGTCCTCTACCCGCACATCACGCCAGTGATCGGCAATGGCGTGGTGGTCGACCCCGCCGTCTTGTTGGCCGAGCTCGACACGCTCAGTGCGAAGAACGTCGACGTCTCGCGCGTCGTCGTCTCAGGCAACGCGCATCTGATCATGCCCTATCACCAGGAGCTTGACCGACTGACCGAGCGATTCCTCGGTAAGAACGCACTCGGCACGACCAAGCGCGGGATCGGTCCCGCGTACGCTGACAAGTCGTCGAGGGTGGGACTTCGCGTCCAGGACCTGCTCGACGCGAAGATCTTTCGCGAGAAACTCGACGTGGTCTTGCACGAGAAGAACCTCGTGCTGAACAAGATCTACAACCGCCCCGCGATCAGCGCCAAGGACATCGCCGAGAAGTACCTCGACGAGTTGGCGCCGCGGGTGTCACCGATGATCGCCGACACGGTGGCGATCGTGCACGAAGCGCTCGCGCGCGGAGAGCGTTTGCTCCTAGAAGGCGCCCAGGCGACCTTCCTCGACCTCGACCACGGCACCTACCCCTTTGTCACCTCATCGAATCCAGTGGCGGGTGGCGCGTGCACCGGATCGGGGCTTGGTCCTCGCGATCTCACCGGCATCGTCGGTATCGCCAAGGCCTACGTCACCCGAGTGGGCGCGGGACCCTTTCCGACCGAGCTCGACGGCGAGATGGGAGAGTTGCTCGTCGATCGAGGTCGTGAATACGGTACGAACACAGGTCGACGCCGACGCGTTGGCTGGTTCGATGCAGTCATGGCTCGCCAAGCGGCACGGCTCAACTCGCTCACTGAGATCGCGCTCACCAAACTCGACGTGCTCGACACCCTCGAAGAGATCAAGGTGTGCGTGGCCTACGAGGCGGATGGCGTGCGCTATGACTTCCCGCCCTATCACCAGTCGGTCTTGCACGATGTCACGCCGATCTATGAGGTACTCGAGGGCTGGCAGAGTGACATCACCGAGTGCACGGACTTCCATCAGTTGCCCGCGAAGGCGAAGGCGTACGTGAGGTTCCTCGAGGAGTCGACAGGTGTGACGATCTCGGTCGTGGGTGTCGGCCCGGGCCGAGAGCAGTTCGTTCGGCCCTCGTGAGACGTTGTGTGGTGGTCGGTGGCGGTGCGCGCGAGCACGCCCTCGCCTGGGGACTCTCTAAGAGTGCAGAGGTACTGGTCACACCCGGTAACGCGGGTATCGCGGCCCACGGCATCACGTGCGTGTCAACCTCGCCACTCGAGCTCGACGCCGACCTCTTCGTGGTCGGCCCCGAACAGCCCCTCGTCGAGGGTCTCGCGGACCAGTTGCGGCGTCAAGGAAAGGTCGTTGTCGGACCGGGACTCGACGGTGCCCAACTCGAGGGCTCCAAGGCCTTCATGAAGGAGTTCCTCGCGAGCGCCGGCGTGCCCACGGCGAACTACGGCGTGTTCAGTGACGAGGATGAGGCCGCCGCGTTCCTTTCGACAATGGAGCCCCCCTACGTGATAAAGACCGACGGCCTCGCCGCCGGTAAGGGCGTGCTCGTCACCCATGACATCAATGAGGCGCGAGATGACCTGCGCGCCAAATTGAGCGGTGCGGCTTTCGGCGACGCGGGTACGACGGTGATCATCGAAGAGGGGCTCGACGGTGAGGAGTGTTCGCTGCTCGTGCTCTGTGACGGCACGCGCGCGCTGCCCCTCGTGCCCGCCCAGGACTTCAAGCGGGTCGGCGACGGCGACCAGGGTGCGAACACCGGGGGGATGGGTGCGTACGCGCCGATGACCGCTATGACGGCTGATCAGGTAGAACTCGTGATGGAGCACATCGTGGCGCCCACGCTGGACGAGCTCTCGCGACGAGGCATCGACTTTCGAGGAGTCCTCTACGCGGGCGTGATGCTGACATCGAAGGGTCCGAAGTTGCTCGAGTACAACGTGCGTTTCGGAGACCCCGAGACCGAGGCACTGGTTCCCCTCTACGGAGAGGAACTCTTTGAGATGCTGCTCGAGACCGGTGAGGGTCGCCTCACGAAGACGCCGGTGGTGACGAAGGACTTCGCGGTCACGGTGGTGCTCGCCTCCTACGGCTATCCCCAAGACCCGCGTTTTGGTGACGTGATTGAAGGTCTCGGCGCGGACGGACAATTGGCCAACCCGGTCGAGGGTGTGAGCGTGTTCCACGCCGGCACCGCACGTGACCCGCACGGTCGATTCGTCACCGCGGGCGGTCGAGTGCTCGCACTCACGGGGGTCGGTGCGTCGATTCGAGAAGCGCGTGAACGCGCCTACCAGGCCGCGGCGCTCGTAACCTTTGAGGGAAGGGTCATGCGCCACGACATCGCCCTGGCGGCGGTCTAAAGGAGAACAATGATTCCCAGGTACGCCCCCAAAGACGTCGCGGCGCTCTTTAGTGACGAGCATCGCTTTGACACCATGCTCGAGGTGGAAGTGCTGGCCGCCGAGGGCCTCGCTCGACGCGGCACACTGCCGGCGGAAGAGGTGGCGCGCCTTCGCGAACGTCGTCCGGTGATCGACGCTGCGTTCGTGGCACTGGTTGAAGAGCGCGAGCAGGTCACCAATCACGACACCGCCGCATTCGTTGACATCGTCCAAGCAAAGATCGGCATGCCCGAAGGGGCGTGGATCCATTACGGACTGACGTCATCTGACGTTGTTGACACCGCACTGTGTCACACGCTCACCCGCGCCATGGACATCGTGATCGAAGAGGCAACGGCGCTGCGCGATGCACTCACGACGCGCGCCGAGGAGTCCATTGACCTGCCGATCACCGGTCGCACCCACGGTATGCACGCAGAACCCACGACCTACGGTGCCAAATTCTCGTTGTTCGCCCTACAGGTCCAGCGTGACATCGAACGCGCGAAGCGTGCTCGTGCGGGGATCGCCGTTGGCAAGCTCTCAGGGGCCGTTGGGACGTTTTCCAACATCGACCCCGAGGTCGAGACCTACGTCTGTGAGGCGCTCGGGCTGAGCGCGGTGCCCGCCACCCAGGTGATCGCGAGGGACCGTCACGCCGAGGTGCTCTACGCGTGCGCGTCGCTCGGTACCGCTATGGAACAGTTCGCACTCGAAGTGCGCCATCTCGCTCGAAGCGAGGTCGCCGAGGCGGAGGAGCCCTTCGCACCAGGCCAAAAGGGTTCTTCAGCGATGCCGCACAAGCGCAATCCAGTCCTGTCGGAGCGACTGTGCGGCCTAGCGCGGGTGTTGCGCGGCTATCTCCAGGCGGGCCTCGAGGACGTGGCGCTGTGGCACGAACGCGACATTTCGCACTCGAGCGTCGAGCGCGTGGTGTTGCCCGACGCGCTGCAATTGACGGTCTACATGTTGAGAAAGGCGACGGGTCTCGCGAAGGGACTGGTGCTTCGCCCCGAGCGCGCACTCGAGAACTTGATCGAAGGTTCACTCGGTCTGGTGTTCTCACAGTCGGTCCTGCTCGCGCTCGTCGAGTCGGGGATGTCACGCGACGATGCCTATCGCATTGTCCAATCGAGCGCTCGTCAGGCCTTCGAAGAACGTCGCAACTTCAAAGACGTCATCGAAGGGAACGAATTGGTGACTCTCGGCAATGAGGCCCTGGCGCGGGCTTTTGACGCGCAGCGTTTGCTCGCGCACCGCGGTCGCTTCCTTGACGCGTTGACGTGGCGATCATGACGAATCTCGATATCAACCACATCTACACGGGCAAGGTGCGCGACCTGTACGAGGTCGACGAGGAACACCTGTTGATGGTCGCCTCAGACCGGTTGAGTGCGTTCGATGTCATCATGCACGAGACGGTGCCCGAGAAGGGCCGGGTGCTCACGGCACTCACCCATTACTGGGTGCGCGAATTCGAAGACGACGTGCCGACCTCACTGGTCGCGTGCGACCCGGCGGTGATTGATGAATTCGTACCGGGATTCTTCGACGAGCGGGCGTGGCACGGTCGAACGATGCTGGTACGCCGAGCTCGGATGCTGCCCCTTGAATGCATCGTGCGTGGCCGCCTCGCCGGTCAGGCTTACGATGAGTATCTCGCGAGGGGCACGGTTCACAACATGGCGGTGCCCGCGGGTATGCGCCTCACCGATCCATTCGAGCGTCCCTTGTTCACCCCTTCGACCAAGGCGGATTCCGGCCATGACGAGAACATCGATCTGGCTAGGGCCGCACACATCGTGGGTGACGCGGTGCTCGGCGAAGCAATGGCGCTCTGTCTCAACTTGTTCACGCGCGCCGCGAGCGAGATGGAGAAGGTCGGGCTGGTACTCGCTGACACCAAGTTCGAGCTCGGCTACGTCGATGGGCGACTCGTCGTGTGTGACGAAGTGCTCACCCCCGACTCCTCTCGGATCTGGCCGGCGGACGAGGTACGAGCGGGCGAAGTGCCCCCGTCATTCGACAAGCAGCCATTTCGAGACTGGCTCGACGCCCAGGGTTGGGACCGGACGCCACCACCACCGCACGTCGCGGATGACGTCCTCGACGTCACCTCGAAGCGCTACGTGGCGGCCTACGAGCGAGTGACCGGACGTTCCCTCTCAGACTGGTACGGTGCGTAGTCGTGAACTTCCCCGTTACCGTTACCGTCACCTTGCGCAAGGGCATCGCCGACCCCGAAGGCGCAACCATTGAGCGCGCCCTTCCAGCACTGGGCTTTGGCGGAGTGACCCAGGTTCGAGCGGGCAAGTCCTTTCACATGATGATCGACGCCGCCAACGAAGCCGACGCTCTCGCTAATGCGACCGCCCTCGCCCAGCGCCTCCTCTCCAACCCGGTGATCGAGGATGCGACGGTTCGCCTCGGTGCGTCTGAGTGGGACACGCCATGACCAAGATCGGTGTCGTCATCTTTCCTGGTTCGAACTGCGAATATGACGCGCTCTCGGCAATGACGGCGCTCGGCGCCGAGGCGGACTTCATCTGGCATTCAACGCACACGATCGAGGGTTATGACGGGATCATCCTGCCGGGAGGTTTCGCCCACGGCGACTACCTGCGTCCGGGTGCGCTCGCGCGCTTCTCGCCCGTCATGGGTGCGATTGCGGATTTCGCGAACCGCGGTGGCGCGGTGCTGGGGATCTGCAACGGGTTCCAGGTGCTCACCGAGGCGGGACTGCTGCCCGGAGCGCTCCAGAAGAATCGAGGTCTGACCTTCCTTTGTCAGCCAACGACCCTGATCGTGGCCTCCACCAAGTCGGTCTTAACGCGCGGGGCGACCAAGGGTCAAGAGTTGAGCATTCCGATCAATCACTTCTCGGGTGCGTACACCTGCGACGATGAGACCTACCAACGTCTCATTGCGAACGATCAGGTCGTCCTTCGCTACAAGGACAACCCCAATGGTTCACGTGATGACATCGCGGGGGTCTCCAACGTCGAGGGCAATGTCGTTGGGCTGATGCCCCATCCCGAGCGCGCGATGTCGACCCTGCTCGGCAGCGACGACGGTCGAGTCCTGCTCGAGTCCTTCCTGCGCGCGCCGGTGAGCGCGGCCTAGGAACGTTCGCGTGGACGAGGGCGCACGCCGTCGTCTGATCTGGGCGTGTTGGGCTGTGGCGGCGGTGATTGTCGCCTACTGGGTCATGTGGTTCGCCCACCGTTCGCTCGTCGCGGCGTCCTCTGGCTCGCTGTACGTCGGCTTCGAACAGGCATTCCCCCTCGCTGACGGCCTGATTGTCGTGTTCGTCCTTCTCGGTGCGCGCGCACTGGCTCGCCGATCACCGAGTGCGGTGCTGCTCTTGTTGCTCGCGGCCGGCGCGGGGTTCTACCTCGCCGCAATGGACGTCCTGTTCGATCTCGAACACGACGTGTGGTCGAAAGGCGCGAACGGGCTGGTGGAGCTGGCGATCAACATCGTCACCGTCGCCGCCTCGCTGTTCTTCTCTTCGTGGGTCTGGTCACACCGTCGCGAGCTCGATCCTCCGTCGAGGGGGGACGATCGTGCGGGCCGGTAGTTTGGTGGGGTGAATAGCGCCCCCGAGCCCCTGCACCGCGCCCTAGGTCTCACCGACTCAGAACTGGACGATATTCGTACGGTTCTTCGCCGAGACCCCAATCCCTTGGAGCTCGCGCTCTATGGGGTGATGTGGAGTGAGCACTGCTCGTACAAGTCGTCGCGCATCCACCTGAAGCGCCTTCCCACCAAGGCCGAGCACGTGCTCGTCGGCCCGGGGGAGAACGCCGGGGTCATCGACGCGGGCGACGGGATCGCGGTCGCGATCCGTATCGAGAGCCACAACCATCCCTCAGCGATCGAGCCCTACCAGGGCGCCGCGACCGGCGTGGGTGGCATCCTTCGTGACGTGTTCACCATGGGTGCTCGACCCCTCGCGGTGATGGATCCGCTCTTTTTTGGTGAACTCGATGACGCGCGTCAGCGCTGGCTCGTCGAAGGCGTCGTCTCGGGCATCTCCGGCTACGGGAATTCGGTGGGCGTACCGACCATCGGCGGCGAGTTGACCTTTGACAAGTGCTATTCGTCGAATCCTCTGGTGAACGTGCTCTGCGCCGGAGCGATGCCCACCGAGCGCTTGGTGCTCGGTGTGGCCTCTGGTGTTGGTAACCTCGCGGTCCTGCTCGGATCCTCAACGGGCCGAGACGGGATCGGCGGAGTCTCGGTGCTCGCGTCGGCGGGTTTCGCCGGCGAGGACGGTGCGCAGTCGCTCGATGACGCGAAGCGACCCAGTGTGCAGGTCGGAGACCCCTACGAGGAGAAGCGTCTCATCGAGGCATGTCTCGAACTACTCGACCGCGGACTCGTCGTGGGTATCCAGGACCTCGGCGGCGCCGGGCTCGTGTGCGCCACGAGCGAGACCGCCGCGCGCGGAGGCGTTGGGATGGACGTCGACGTGAATGCGGTCCCGCTTCGAGAGGAGGGGATGCAGCCCTACGAGATCATGACCTCGGAGAGCCAGGAGCGGATGCTCGCGATCATCACGCCCGAGAATTGGACCGCGGTGTCTGAATTGTGCGCCAAGTGGGAGGTGCGCGCGAGCATCGTCGGACACGTCGTCGAGCCCCAGCTCGACGCGCAGGGCCGCTCGGTTGGGATGCTTCGGGTTCGTGACGGCTTTGACGGCGAGGTCCTCGCCGAGGTCCCGGCGGCTTCGCTCGCCGATGAGGCCCCCCTCTACGACCGTCC
This sequence comes from Acidimicrobiaceae bacterium, assembly GCA_027355725.1. Lineage (GTDB taxonomy): Bacteria > Actinomycetota > Acidimicrobiia > Acidimicrobiales > RAAP-2 > RAAP-2. The sequence goes on along the minus strand of DAIEHI010000187.1, from coordinate 6,706 downwards.
GCGTCTACGCCCCGCACAACTCGACGCCGTGTTGGCCGATGATCCGAGCAATGACGAACCCGAGGGCGTGGCGAGCGATGATCTGCTCGAGCTGTTGATGGACCCGGCCTGGGTGTATCGCCAGTACGACTCGCAATTGTTCTTGAACACGGTGGTTGGACCGGGCCGCGACGCGGCGTTGCTGCGCCTCGCCGGACCGGGCTTGCCGACCTCACAGCGTGGCATCGCCATCTCGACCGACTCGAATCCGCGCTGGTGCGCGCTCGATCCGCGAACTGGCATCGCCCTGACGATCGCTGAGAGCGTGGCGAACCTGGCCTGCGTCGGGGCGAGTGCGAAAGCGGTGGTCAACTGCCTCAACTTCGGCAATCCCGAGCACCCTGAGGTGATGTGGCAACTCTCCGAGACCGTCGACGGGATGAGCGAGGCATGTCTCGCGCTGGACCTGCCGGTCATCGGGGGCAACGTCTCGCTCTATAACGAGAGTGGTGGGAGCGACATCGACCCGACACCCGTCGTTGGTCTGCTCGGCGTCGTTGAGTCCCTGATCGCCCCCCCACCGGGCTGGGCGTGGCGAGAGGGCGACACGATGGTGCTCGTGGGCAAGCGAACGGCCGCGGGCGCGTCGCCATTCCCCCTTGGGGGTACGCGTTGGGCCACCAATCGGGGTCGTCGGGGCGGACGGATCGCCGAGTTCGACGCGACCAGCCTGCGTACGACGTTCGATTTCGTGGCGAAAGAAGTCGCCGCGGTGTGCGCGGGAAAGCCCAGTGACGTCACCGCAGTCCACGACGTGGGCGGCGGGGGGCTCGCGACCGCGATCGCCGAGATGGCGGCGACCAACGGTATTGGAGCAAAGGTCATCGAGCTCACCAACCACGCGGAACTCTTCAGTGAGTTCCCGGGACGCTTCGTCATGGCGACGAGTGACCCGTCGGCGTTCATGTCTCGCGCGAGCGCCGCGGGTGTCGAGGCTGTGGAGCTTGGGGTCATCGGCGGGTCCGAGTTGACGATCGGCGCAAGGATCGAACTTTCCGTCGAGCGCATTCGTGCACATCGGGCCAGCGCGCTCGAGGACGCCCTGGCGTCACTGGACTAGCGCGCGGCCTTCAATTCCTGGAGGATCTCGTTGGGGACGTGCAGGTCGCCTGATTTTCCATAACCCAGGGCCACATCGTTCTTGTAGGTGCCGTGGTAATCCGAGCCGCCCGTTGGGATCATGCCGGCGTCGCGGGTGATCTTCACCATGAGCGCCCTGGTGGAAGCGTTGTTACTGCCGTAGTAGGCCTCGACACCCTTGAATCCTCGCTCGCGAAGTGAACCGAGCACGCGTGGCATGGTGGCCTCGATCGAGGAGCTGTTCGGCGCCTCGACGTAGTTGACGAGCGGGTGGGCGATCGAGAAGATCGTGTGGGTGCCGCGCGCAGAGTCGATGAACTCCTCGACCGACATGCTGGTCTTGTGGATGTAGGCCTTGCCTTCGTTACCAATCCAGTCGGTGAAGACTCGATTCCAGGTCTGATCGTTTCGCTCACCGACGATCTCTGGATGAAGCTCGAACATGGCCCGAGCGAAGTGGGGACGGCCAATGGAGTGCACGTTGCCCGCGAGCTCACTCAGGTACTCGAGGGTGAGTCTCTCAAAGCCGTGCTCTTGCAGGAGGCTCACGAGGGCGGTGTTCCTCGTGTCACGGTCGTGTCGAAGCGACGCCAACTTTTGCTGCAGGCCGCTCTCGTGATCGAGCGGCAGAAAGTACGCCAGGACGTGGATGTTTCGAGGTCCGGTACTCCCATCGGGCTGGAGTTTGGGGAACTCGTTGTCTCGCAGTGACACTTCCACGCCGCTCACGAGTTCCACGCCGAAGTGCTCACAGGCCTTCGACATCTCGGCGTGACTGGCCGTCGTGTCGTGGTCGGTGAGTGAGAGGGCGACGATCCCCAGCTCGTGCGCCTTCTGGGCCAGTTGGGCGGGCGTGTCAGAACCGTCGGAGAACTTCGAATGCGTGTGCAGGTCAATCACGCTCCCAGCGTACCGATGCGGCGCGGCACCCCGTGGTCTGTGCGAGAATGTGCCAGTGCCTTTCCAACAAGTGACCCATAGTGTGGAGAGTGCATGAAAGAAGCTTGCGGCGTAGTTGGGATCGTGGCCCCGGGCCGCGACGTTGCGCACCTTTGCTATGACGCGCTCTACGCGCTCCAGCATCGTGGCCAGGAGTCGGCGGGTATGGCCACGTACCACAACCAACAGATCACGGTCGTAAAGGACAACGGACTGGTTAGTCACGTCTTCGCCGATACGACCCTTCGCGCCTTGGCCGGTTCAATCGTCATTGGCCACACTCGATATTCGACCTCGGGATCGGCCAACTGGACCGCCGCCCAACCTGTCTACCGCTCGGCCGGTCGATCCGGTTTCGCCATTGCCCACAACGGCAATCTCACTAACACCTCGGCGCTCGCTGACGCCCAGGACATCCGCGTGACCTCCATGTTGTCGGACTCGGACCTCGTCGCAGAACTCCTCGCACGCTCAGTCGAGCGTGGGGCCAGTTTGGCTGAAGCGCTCGGCGAGGTGCTCTCGGGGGCTGAGGGGGCGTTTTCCATGGTGATCCTCGAGGCGGAGGCCGTGCACGCCGTGCGCGACCCCTACGGCTTTCGCCCCCTGTGCCTGGGCAGACTCGGCACCGAGGACGAGCCCGAGGGTTGGATCGTGGCCTCAGAGTCCCCCGCGCTCGACGTGGTCGGTGCGACGTTCATCCGCGAGATCCGCCCGGGTGAGATGTTGACGATCACCACCGAGGGTGTGGAGTCAGTGCAACTGCTCGAGCCAGCAGGTGAGAAGCAGAAGTTGTGCATCTTCGAGTTCGTCTATTTCGCGCGTCCTGACACATATCTGATGGGTCACCAAGTCCACACCACGCGTCGACGCATGGGTGAACTGCTCGCGGGCCAGTCGGTTGTCGAAGCCGACATTGTCATGGGCGTACCCGACTCGGGCATACCCGCCGCCGAGGGGTTCGCCAAGGCCTCGGGGATACCCTTTGGCTACGGTCTGGTGAAGAACCGCTACATCGGGCGTACATTTATTGCACCGGATCAGGATAAGCGTGCAGCATCCGTTCGCCGCAAGCTCAATCCGTTGCGCGAGAACATCGAGGGTCAGCGTCTCGTGGTCGTCGATGATTCCATCGTGCGCGGTACCACGACCCAGGCACTGGTTCGCATGTTGCGCGACGCCGGGGCGAAAGAGGTGCACCTTCGTATCTCGTCGCCACCGTTCATGTGGCCGTGCTACTTCGGCATCGACACCCCTACGCGAGATGACCTCTTGGCAGCGAATCACTCAATCAGTGAGATGAACGCGTTCATTGGATCTGACTCACTTGAGTTCATCACGCTCGAGAACCTGCGCGCGGCGATTCGCCTCGACGGGGAGTGCTGCGACGCGTGTTTGACCGGGAACTACCCCGCGCCGGTACCGGTCGCGCTCGGAGCCGCGGGGGGTCGCTGGTGAGCCGCCTGCTCGATCAGCCGAGCGGCGGGATGACCTACGCCTCGGCGGGAGTTTCGATCGAACAGGGCGACGCCGCCGTCGAGCGCATCAAGGCCGTCGTCGACAGCACCCGACGCAGCGAGGTCCTGGGTGGCATCGGCGGATTCGCGGGCCTGTTCGCGCTCAATCTGAAGAAGATGAAAGAGCCGGTCCTCGTGGCGTCAGCCGACGGCGTGGGCACCAAACTCGAAGTCGCGCGTCAACTCGGCCGCTACGACACCGTCGGTATCGACCTTGTGGCCATGCTCGTTGACGACATTGCCTGCGTGGGCGCTGAGCCGTTGTTCCTGCTCGACTACGTGGCGGTCGGCTCGCTCGACCCCGAACGTCTCGAGCAACTCGTCGGCGGCATCGCCGAGGGCTGTCGACAGGCCAAGACCGCGTTGCTCGGCGGTGAGACGGCCGAGCATGGCGGCGTCATGGCGCCCGACGAACTTGACGTGGCGGGTTTCGCCGTGGGCGTGATTGACAAGGGACGAGAACTCGGCCCGCATCGGGTCCACAAGGGTGACGTCTTGTTGGGGTTCGCGTCGCCGGGTCTGCGCTCCAATGGTTACTCGCTGGCGCGAAAGGTCCTTGTCACAACTCCTGATTCGCTCCACGAGCCGGCCTACCCCGGTGCCACGCGCTCGCTCGGTGACGAGTTACTCGTGCCATCGGTGATCTACTCTCCCGCGATGACTACGCTCGCGAAGAAGCTCGGGAACGGGCTTCGCGCAGCCGCGCACATCACCGGTGGCGGGATCTTGGGCAACGTAGGGCGCATACTGCCCGCGACCCGTGACGCGGTGATTCACATGGACAGTTTCGAGACCCCCGAGATCTTCTACGAGATCCAGCGGCGCGGTGCGGTGAGCGCCGATGAGATGGTGCGAGTGTTCAATTGTGGTCTTGGCATGGTGGTCGCGGTCGACGCCGACGACACCGACGAGGCCGCACAGATCGCCAGAGAATCGGGACTGACGGTCTCGGTCATTGGTCACGTTCGAAGTGGATCGGGATCGGTGGTCTTGTCGTGAGCGACGCCCGAGCTCGCGTCCTCGCCCACCTGCTCGAACATTCGGTGCGACGGGGTGACTTCACCTTGAAATCCGGGCGAAAATCCTCGTGGTTCATCGACTCCAAGCAGACCATCTGCGCGCCCGAAGTGATGGTCGACGTGGCGGACCTGCTGCTCGACAAGATGCCGAGTGACGCCACGGCGATCGGCGGGCTGACCATGGGCGCCGATGGTGCAACGTTCATCACTGCAGGGGTCGCCGCGACCAGGGGTCGGATGCTTCGCGCGTTCAGCGTGCGCAAAGAGGTGAAGGACCACGGTGCGGGCGGACGCATTGCGGGCTCCCTGCTCCCGGGAGACCGCGTGGTGATCACCGAGGACACCGTGACGCGCGGGACCAGTCTGCTCGAGGCGGCCCGGGTGGTTCGTGACTTCGGCGCCGAGGTCGTGCTGTTACTCGCCGTCGTGGACCGAGGTGGCACGGCCGGGGCAATGGCGGCCGAGGACGGTTTTTCGTTCGATGCGCTCTTCAGCGCCCCCGATCTCGGCTTTACTTACGAAGGCGCCTGAAACTCCTGCGCTAGTACTTCGAGTACCCGGGTGCGCCACAGGCCGAGGTCCGGGTACCGGTCCTCTGAGGTGTGACCGAAGCGAAGCACCAGGGCGTCGAGCGCGGGCACGACACTGATCATCTGACCCTCATAGCCGCTCGCCCAGTAGGTCCCGAACCGGTCGCCGGTCACCCACCACTGCCATGAGTAGAACCCGTCGCTGTCGGGGTCCTTGCTGAGCGGGACTTGCGCGGTCGCGGCCCAAGACCTCGAGATGAGTTGGCGGTCCTGCCACGCGCCACCTCGCAGGTACAAGAGGCCGAACTTGGCGAAGTCGAGGGCGGTCGCGTGCAAGAAACTGGAGGCAACGAAGACCCCGGTGGGGTCAAAGGTGGCTCGAGCGCTTTGCATGCCGATCGGATCGAAAAGGTGCTCGTGTAAGTAGGCGTCGTACGCGTTCGCGTAGCCGACCTCATCGGCGACGATGCGACTCAGCACGTTCGTCGTCCCACTTGAGTAGTTGAAGAACGTCCCGGGCTCGTGGGCGAGGGGCAAGGCGGCGACGTAGCCCGCCATGTCCTCTTTGCCCTCGCCAAAGAGCATCTCGATCACGTGGCTCACCTGGCCGATCTCGTAGTTCTCGACGAAACCGAGTCCGTCGCGCATTGCGAGCATGTCGCTCAGACGAATCTGATGACGCGGATCGTGTGGATCGCTCCATTCGCGCACGCCGGCGGGGTGTTCTGGTTGGAGTCGGCCCTGATCGACGAGGGTGCCAATGATCATGTGCAGCATCGACTTGGCCATTGACCACGAGAGCAATTCGCTCTCTGGTCCAATGGGCTCTGCGGGGCGGTCGAAATACTCCTTCACCCCGCCGTAGCGCTCGACGAGGACGCGACCACCTTGGACCACGACCACCGCGTTGGTGATCGACAGTTCGTCGCTCGTGAAGGCCTCATCGACCACTCGTTCCAACGCATCTTGGGACGCGCACTTCGCTCTGGGCCACTCATTGGTTGGCCACGCCACCCCCTCGGGCTGGTCGACGAATCGCGGTGTCACTCGCGGCAGTTCACTCATAGTTCCCCCACTTCCCTTGAGCATTGTGCCACGCCCGAGGTGTTACACGGGGTCGGTACGTTCGTCGTATGACGTTGATGCCCGATGACGATGGAGAAACCTACTTCTACCGATCGGTGGTCTCGTCGCGGCGCCACCACAAGATGGTGAGCGCCTATCTGGTCGAACGCCATCACGATTCGAACATCGTTGCGCGCATTTCGCCCCTCGGGCTCGTGAGCGCGAAGATCGTCGAAGAGGAGATCGCGCTACGAGGGCTTCGACTACGACTCGTGCCCACGGGACGGTGGCACACGACGTCGTCCCAGCATCACGCAAGGGTACGTGTCGCTGCGCTGGTCGACAACGCGGACGCGACCGTCTCAGGGTAGGTTTCCAAGAGACGGTCGAGGTTGGTGGTCGAGACCGGCGTCGATCCGGTGACCTCACGCTTTTCAGGCGCGCGCTCTACCAACTGAGCTACTCGACCTAACCTCGTCACCCTTTCGGGTGTCGAGCGGACCTGACGGGATTTGAACCC
>DAIEHI010000186.1 GCA_027355725.1 Acidimicrobiaceae bacterium | reverse complement strand
ATTCGACACGGCCAAGTTCGTCAATCTCGACATGGAGGAGTTCCGCGACCTCGAGCTCACGGTGGCCGTCTTTCAGCGCGTGTTGAGTGAGCAACGCTACCGGACACTGGAGGCTGGCATCGTCGTGCAGGCCTATCTTCCTGATTCGTTCCACGTCCTCAAGCGCTTGGTTGAGTGGGCTCGCGAGAGACGCGAGAGCGGTGGTGGGCGGATCAAGATTCGAATCGTCAAGGGGGCCAACCTGGCAATGGAGAACGTGGTCGCGGAGTTGGCCGGGTGGCAAGTGCCCACATTCGCCACCAAAGCTGAGGTCGACGCGAACTACAAGCGCATGATCGAGTACGCCCTTGAACCACGCAACGCAGAGAGCCTGCGCATCGGCATCGCGAGTCACAACCTCTTCGAAGTCGCCTGGGCGATGGTGTTCGCTGAAGCGAGAGGCGTCTCTTCGATGATCGAAATGGAAATGCTCGAAGGCATGGCGGTCTCGATGAGTCAGGCGGTCGCCTCAGCGGCCAAGGGATTGTTGCTCTACACGCCTATTGCGCACCGCAGTGACTCGGAATCGGTCATTGCGTATCTCGTGAGACGCTTTGATGAGAACACGAGCCCGGAGAACTTCCTTCGACATCAGTTCTCACTCGAGCCGGGCTCGCCCTCGTGGGAGTTAGAGAAGGAGCGGTTCCTCGCGTCGGTGGCCGCGCGCCATGAGCCAACCGTGCCCTCGCGTTGGACCCAGGACCGTCGCGAGGACCAGCGCGTGGATTCTAAGCAACGCTACGTATTTGAAAACGAGCCCGATACCGACTTTTCCTTGGCATCGAATCGAGCCTGGATAGATGGACATCTCGGTTCACTCGAGAGTCAGGGCATCAACGTTGTGGTGCCGTGTATCGCGGGCGGGTTCATTGCAGCCAATGACCACCGTCTCGCCACCGTCTCGGGTCGAGATCCCTTCGAACCCGAGAGAGTCGCCTACCAGTGGTGTCAAGTCGATGAGACTCTGGTCGACGCGGCGCTCTCATGCGCACTGGGAGCGCAGCGCGAGTGGCGTGAATTCTCTTTCTCGTCACGAAAGGCACTCATGCTCAAGGTGGCGAACGAACTCTCGTCTCGTCGCGGCGAGTTGATCGGGGTGATGGCTCGCGACGCGGGAAAGGTGGTGAGAGAAGCCGACACCGAAGTCTCTGAGGCGATCGATCTCGTGCGCTACTACGCAACGGGCATCGATCGAATCGAGGGACTCGCCCACGAGGGCGTCGCGTTCTCGCCTGTCGGCACCGTGCTCGTGGTGCCGCCGTGGAACTTCCCGCTGGCCATTCCGGTCGGTGGGGTCGCTGCAGCACTCGCGGCGGGCAATACCGTGATCTTGAAGCCCGCACCTGAGACAGTCGCCGTGGCCTGGGTCTTCGCTAACGCATTCTGGGACGCCGGCGTGTCCAAAGAGGTCCTTCAGTTCGTGCCGTGCGCTGACGATGAGGTTGGTCGCCGCTTGGTGACCCATCGAGACGTGAACGCTGTGGTGTTCACAGGTTCGTGGGACACGGCGAGAATGTTTCTTGGATGGCGTCACGACCTCTCGTTGCACGCAGAGACGAGTGGCAAGAACGCCATCGTCGTCACGGCCACCGCCGATCTCGATAACGCGATAGCGGACATCGTGAAGTCGGCGTTCGGGCACGCGGGCCAGAAGTGTTCAGCGGCGAGCCTCGCCATCCTCGAGGCATCGGTGTACGACGACCTCGACTTTCGCCGCCGTCTCGTTGACGCGGCGGCGACACTTCGAGTCGGAGCGGGATGGGATCCGAGCACCACAATGCCCGCTCTCATCCGTCCGCCTGAAGGCGCGCTCGCAGACGCCCTCACGCGCTTGGACGCGGGTGAAGAATGGCTCCTCGAGCCCCGAGCACTCGCGGGCAGCCACCAGATGTACACGCCCGGCATCAAGCTCGGCGTGACGACGACGAGTGCGTTCTTCGAGAACGAGTGTTTCGGTCCGGTACTCGGACTCATGCGCGCTAAGGACTTGGGCGAGGCGATCGAGTTTCAAAACGCCTCGAAGTTCGGTCTGACCGCGGGCATACACTCGCTCGACGCTGAAGAGATCGCCGTCTGGAGGGATTCGGTTCAGGCGGGGAACCTCTATGTCAATCGCGTGATCACGGGTGCGATCGTGCGACGTCAACCCTTTGGAGGGTGGAAGCGTTCGGTGATGGGACCCGGCGTGAAGGCCGGCGGACCCAACTACGTCGAGTCGCTTGGAAACTTCAGCTGCGTCGAGGACTGGAATCCGCGTTCATTCGAAGACGCCGTCAGAGTCTCGGCCTCTCGAGACCTCGCGACATCCGACCCGAGTCACCTCGTCGCCGAAACCAACGTGTTTCGCTACGTTGCGCTGAGACGAGTACTTCTGAGAGTGGATGACATCGTGGACGATCGGACCATTTCGCTCGTGGCGAGTGCTGGGCGGGGACTCGGGGTGGCGGTGAGCGTGTCATCGCCAATTGCGAGGGAGGTTCCGGTGGAGCTCGTAGTAGAAGACGACGCCACGTTCGCTGAGCGACTCGCGCGCGTCGAGCAGTGGCGTGAGCGGCCCGAGCGAATACGTTTCCTCGCTGTGCCGTCTGACGAAGTGCGCCTGGCTGCCCTTGACATGGGAATCTCGATTGATGACCGCGACTTCGTCGCCCACCCACCCATCGAGGCCCGACGATGGTTCTTAGAGCAAGCGGTGAGTGTGACAAACCATCGACACGGCAACATCACGGGTCACCTGTCGTCGACGTGAGTAGAACATGTCGACTTTGAGAGAAAATGGGGCGACGTCAGATTGTGGGTCGCTTCGCGTTCGTTGACTAGCGTCGAGTGTTCTCTCGAAGGAAGGCCGAGACGAAGTCGAGGTGAGCACTCATTGCTTCTTGAGCACCGCGACCATCGCGATTACGAAGAGCGTCAGCGATCTCTGCGTGTTGAAGGAATGAGCGATGACGCCGCTCTGGGGTGTCGCCGCGACGTTTCATTGAACCCCAGAGATCGCCCTGTCGAGCGGATTCGATGAGCGAGTACATGCGAAGCAGAAGTGGATTGTGCGTAGCCTCCATGAGGCTGCGGTGAAAGGCGAGGTCGCAAACCTCAAACTCGTCGTAGTTGGCGGCGCGCGCACAGCTCTCAACGCCCGACTGGATTGCCTCGAAGTCGGCCTCTGTCGCCTCGACGACCACGAGATACATCGCCATTGGTTCAAACGACTGGCGCGCCGCCATCACATCGGCGGGTCCGATGTCATTGAGCATCTCGTGGGTGGTGAAGTCATCACTGTCAAAATCAACGAGAGCTGAGAGTGGGTCTGATTTGAGATAGGTGCCACGCCCGACTTCTCTCGAAATCATCCCGTCGGATTCAAGAAGGGACATGGCGTTTCGAACCATTGAGCGTGTGATGCGCAATTTGTCAGCCAGCGCCCGCTCGGTGGGAAGACGTGAGCCTGCAACCAGACCCTGGTGGACGGCTTCACGCAGCACGTTTTCGGCCACGTCGCGAATTCGGTCGACTGAGGGTATTCGCACCGAGTTCCTCCCTCCTCGAAAACGTTCGAGATTGACCAATAACAACTATTCGCTAACCAATATAAACGTACTGTCTGGTACGTAAAAACTGGCTTCTACGCCATCGTTTTCCCCACTCGATCGCGCTCAAGCATCAACTCTGTTGAGAAATCAGGCTCTCTGAGCAGAGAAAGCACTTGTGAGAGCTCTAAAAGGTTCCAAAAGAAATTGTATATAACCCATTCAACCAATTGAAGAAAGTTTTTCTTATAAATTAAAGGTTCTTCTGGAGGTTTGCTTGACAATGGAGAACCTCAGCACTACAGTCGCCAACCAGACAGGTGACCAATTCGGCCATTTGGAGCCAATTCAGGGGGATGCGGTGCGACTAGCTACGGTTCGAACTTCTCGAGGACTTCGACTACACGTAAAGGGGACCAATGGTTACGTTGACCTCGCGGATGCTTCTGGCGATGAGAGCCTTTCGAGCGTCAACGGATTCGCAGCGGGAGGCGATGCCGCAATGGCGGCGGCTCGGGCCGCTTCAGAGCACGCTGGGGTTGTCGTCGAGCGGTCGGCTTTTGGTCCCGCCACACCGAACCCACCCCGAGTCCTTTGTTTGGGCGTGAACTACGCGGAGCACGCGATCGAAGGCGGACGCGCAGTGCCCAAGTGGCCCGAGTCGTTCGTTCGCGGAGCGGGCAGCGTGATCGGAGCGTACGACGACATGGTGAAGCCGGCGTTGAGTGAGCGCTTCGACTACGAAGCGGAATTGGCGATCATCATCGGTAAGGGCGGCCGCTACATTAAGGCCGCCGACGCTTTTGACGCCATCCTCGGATACTCAGTGATGAACGATGGATCGGCTCGCGAGTGGCAGCGCATCGCCACGCAGTGGACGCCGGGGAAGAACTTCGAAGGAACCATGCCGATCGGTCCCGAGATCGTCACGGTCGACGAGGTCGACGTGAGTGACCTCGCGATCTCGAGCACGCTCAACGGCACGGTGATGCAGGACTCGCGCACCTCCATGATGATCGTGGGCGTCGCCCAAGCCGTTGAGTACTTCTCCGGCTTCACCACACTTCGACCGGGTGACGTCATTGCCTCGGGGACGCCCGGTGGAGTGGGCTTTGCTCGAACGCCGCCGGTGTGGCTCATGCCCGGCGACACCATCGAGGTGACTGTCGAAGGCATCGGCACCATCTCCAACAAGGTCGTCGCCGAAGAAGGCGCACCAACTGACTGGCCGTGGATGCCACTTAAGGCGGACACGACGAGTTTCTAAGTTCTGCTCCAAGCAGAAGTACCACACAACAAACAGGGGGGATGTATGGGGTACATGACAATGGCGCGGCGGGGTAAATCTGCCGTCGCTCGAACAAGGATGCGCCTCGCGCTCGTTATGGCCGTGATGGCTCTGGTGGTCTCCACCATTGGGCTGCCGGGCTTGAGTACGCGTGCCGGGGCATCATCTGGCAAGTCCATCACGATCGCTTCGGTGGCACCGTTCACCGGAGCGGACGCTGCGCTTGGGCCGAAGTATGAAGCAGCGTGCTACGCGGCGGCCCAGGCAATCAATAAAGCCGGCGGTGTCATGGGCAATCAGGTCAACTGCAAGACGGTCGACACTCGAGGTGACCCCGCGGATGCGGTACCCGCGGTTCGCCAGATGTACGCGACAACGTCGAACTTGGCACTGGTGATCGGTTGCACGTCAGACGAAGCGTCCACCGTCGTGCCGGTCTTCGATGCTCACCAGACGGTCTCATTCTGTATGACGGGTGAGTCGGAATTCGACAGCATTCACTTCCCGTACTTCTTCAGGCTGGTTCCGCCTGATGCGGCGGACTCGGTTGCCATGGTGAAGATTGCACAGAACAAGGGCTACAAGAACATCGCGCTGGCGTTCGGAAACGATGCCGGTTCGCAAACCTTCGTCAGTCCGGCCGAGGCGGCGATCAAGCGCGCTGGCATGAATGTCGTGTCGAATCAGACCATTGACATGAACGCCACCACGTTCGAGACCGAAGCGCAGGCCATCGTGGCTGCGCACCCCGACGCCATCTTGATGGAGGCACTCGGGGCAGCTGGTGTCGCACTGCTAACTGAGATCTACCAACTGAATAACAACAAGATGATCCCAGTCATCGGCACCTCGGGCATGATTGACCCGACGTTCTTCACTGGTGTGACGACGGGCCCGATCGGCGTCCAGAACTTCATCAGCAACTTCAATGCTGACAACCAGACCGTGAATGTCGGCGGCCCCGCGTATCCGCTCTACAAGAAGCTGGTACTCGCGCAGTCCGGCAAGGTCAAGGGTGTGCCTAACTTCCAGGGTCTCTTGACTGCGAATGGGACGGTTCACCTGTACGACGGGATCAACCTGGCCGCGTTGGCAATGGACATGTCGCACTCGACGGTTGGCGCCAAGTACAAGGCTGACATCTTGAAGATCGCCGAAGGTGTGCCGGGTGCGGTCGTCGTGTCGTCCTACGCGGCGGGTGTCAAGGCGCTGAAGGCGGGCAAGAAGATCCGTTACGAAGGTGTTGGTGGTCTGTACCAATTCGACTCCTACCAGACTGCGTTCGGTCCTTTCGAGGATGACCAGTACAACGCTGACGGAACCACCTCTGCGGTGGGTGCGTCACTCGGGTACTGCAACCTGACGCTGTGCAAGGCCAAGCCGTAATTGAGTAATTGGTCACGGCTGCGATCACTTCGATCGCAGCCGTGACCAATCACCCCGAGCGACTCACTGTCTTTGGGAAAGCACCTCGCGAGAGGTTCAACATTCGAATTCGAAAAGGGGATTGTCAGCTGTGAGTGTTTTCATGTCGTCGTTCGGGTTTGGTCTTATGACGGCGGCGGTGCTCGCCATCGCCACCGTCGGCTTTACTATGCAGTTCGCCGTCACCAACGTGCTCAACCTGGCCTACGGGTCAGTGATGATCAACAGCGCGTTCGTCGGGTATTTCTTTAACGCGCGAGGCATGAACGCCTGGGTCACGCTGGTGTTCGGCATGGTCACCGGGGCAGTCGCTTCGTGGGCCCTCAATCGCTTTGTCTTCACGCCTTTCCAACGCCGAAACCTCGCGCCCATCACGGTCGTGATCGTGGCCCTCGGTGTCGACCTCGTTGGCACGTTCGGCCTCCAGGCGATCGTTGGTGGAGGCTACGTGTCGTTTCGCATCGCACCCGGTCAGGAGTATCACATCCTGGGCATGTTCCTCAGCGGCATGCAGCTCATCATCCTCGCAATCTGCGCGGTGGTGCTCGTGATGATCCACTGGCTCCTCAGGTACACCCGTCTCGGCAAGGCCATGCGGGCAACTTCGGCCAATCCCAATCTGGCCCGCAATAGTGGGGTCAAGACGCAGATGGTGATCTCGACGACCTGGCTGATCTCGGGTGCGCTTTGCGGACTCGCCGGCACGATCTTTGCAATGAACACCGGCGTCTTTGAAGCCACCAGTGCGCAGCTCTACATTGTGATGCTGCTCGCGGCGATGTTTCTTGGCGGACCGGGCGAGCCCTACGGTGCGATGTTCGGCGCACTCACTATTGGTCTTGCCACCGAGATCAGCGCTGCCTATATCAGTCCCCAGTACAAGGAAGTCGTGGCGTTCCTGGTTCTCCTCGGGATGCTGACGTTTCGTCCCTACGGCATTTTCGGAAGCGAGAAGACTAACTAATGTCCGCCTACCTCTTTTACCTCGCCACCATCATCGTCTATGGCGCAGTGGACGCTATGGCCTGTCTCGCGCTCAATGTGGAATTCGGTTTCGCTGGCATCTCGAACTTCGGCTTCATCATCTTTCAGTCCGTCGGCGCCTACGTCGCGGCCGTGCTCTCGATGCCCCCGTCTGCAACATCGAACGGCGGCTTCCAGCAGTACATCCTCGGGTGGCATCTGGCGTGGCCACTGCCGTGGATCGGCGCGGCGATTGCGGGTGGCCTCTTGGCTTTGCCCTTCGTCTTTCTCGTCGGCAAGCGACTTCGCGGTGACTTCGCGGCCGTTGGACTCTTGGTCTCGGCTGTTCTGCTCAACGTGTTGGTGAAGGACTACGTTCCGTTGTTCAACGGAGACGCGGGCATCTCAATCGTCCCGGCGCCATTCCAAAGCCACTGGAACCCACAGGGTCTCACCTACCAGTTCATCTACGGCGGGGTCGCCGTGGTATTGACGGTACTGATCTACTACATCTTTCGCCGCGTCACCGAGTCGCCCTACGGTCGGTCGCTTCGCGCCATGCGCGACAACGACATTGTTGCTGACTCCCTTGGAAAGAGTCTTCGCCGACAGCGTACGACGGTGCTCGTCCTCGGTGGCATGGTGGCGGGACTGAGTGGCGCGATCCTGGTCGGTTTCATCAGTCTCTGGGCGCCCGGGGCGTGGGGCTACGCCGAGACCATCGTGCTCTTCGCCGCGATCATCCTCGGTGGCGCGGGAAATCACAAGGGTGCGATTCTCGGCGCGATCATCGTGCCGCTCGGTTTTGAAGAGATCACCCGATTCCTGCCGCCGTTGAGTAATCCGACGTTGGTACCGGCGCTTGAGTGGGTGTCCATTGGCCTACTCATCATCTTGTTCCTGTGGTTCCGACCCGAGGGCATCCTGCCCGAACGACGACGCATCCTGAGTGGCGCTCTTGGTACCGCGCCACTCGAGGCACCTGTGGTGAGCGGGGAGAACACCGACGCGCTCATCAAACTCGGCAACATCGACGAACTCGATTTTCGAAAGCTGCTGCGCATGGGAGATGTGCACAGTGATCACCGGGTGATCCTCTCGACTGAGGGACTCACGAAGACCTTCCACGGTGTCACCGTGGTGAGCGACGTGAATATCGAGGTCCGACAGGGCAGCGTCACGGGTCTCATTGGACCAAATGGCGCGGGTAAGTCAACGACGCTCGCCATGCTCGCGGGCACTTTGGCGTCGAGTGGCGGCACGATCTTCTACGACGGACGCAATATCACCGACGTCGCCTCACACGAGCGTGCACAGATGGGGCTCGTTCGAACGTTCCAGCTGGCGAGTGAATTCAAGAAGCTCACCGTGCTCGAGAATCTGGTGAGCGCTATCCCCGGACAGTCGGGAGACTCCTTCTTTGGTGCACTGCGAGGCCAGCGGTTCTGGGGACGCGAGGATCATGACAACATCGAGCGTGCCATGGAGATTCTGGGTGGTTTTGGACTGGCGCACTACGCCGATACCTACGCGGGGAGCCTGTCGGGTGGCCAGCGACGTCTCGTTGAGATCATGCGCGCGATGCTCGCCGAACCGAGGGTGCTCTTGCTCGATGAACCAATGGCGGGGGTCCACCCAAATCTGGCCCACAAGATCGGTGACCAGCTCACTCGACTCGCCGAAGGCGGGATGACCATACTCATGGTCGAACATGAACTTTCGATCATGGACGCGTTCTGCGATCCGGTCATTGTCCTCGCAGAAGGTCGTGTCCTCGCCGAGGGCACAATGGCCGAGTTGCGGTCGAAGTCAGAAGTGGTGGAGGCGTATCTTGTCGGTTGAACTCTCTCAAAGTGGTCAGGTTCTCACCGCCACGGGCCTCAGTGCCGGTTACGACGGGCGTCCAATCGTCCAGGACGTCAATATCGAGGCGACGCCCGGCAAGGTGATCTCGATCGTCGGCCCCAACGGTTCGGGTAAGTCCACCTTGCTCAAGTCACTCGTCGGTGTTGTGCCCGTGCTCGGCGGCAGTGTCCGTGTTGGGGACAAGGACATAACCAATATGACGCCAGAGAAGGTCGCGGCGCTCGGGGTCGGGTACGTTCCTCAGATCGACGACGTCTTTCCGCCGCTCACGGTCAAGGAGAATCTCGAGATCGGCGGATACCTGCTCGCACGTCGCGACGTGGCAACGCGCATCGAAGCGGTGCTCGAGTTCTTTCCCCGCCTAAAGGTGATGTTGACGCGAAAGGCCGGCAAACTCTCGGGCGGAGAACGAAAGATGCTGGCCATGGGTCGAGTGCTCATGCTCTCGCCATCGGTGCTCGTGCTCGATGAGCCGACGGCCAACCTCGCGCCGATTGTGGCAACGCAGTTGTTAGAGGAGTACATCAGAGGATTCGCCGATCACGGGTCGACGGTCCTGCTGGTCGAGCAACGTGCCAAAGCGGCGCTGCGGATCTCAGACTGGACGTGCGTGCTCGGTGGCGGGCGAGTGGTGCTCGAAGGCGCTCCTCGTGATCTGGAACAGGACCCTGTCTTCGTCGAGTCGTTCCTCGGCGGCGGAGCCGCGCGTCATCAGGCACCGTGATGGTGAGCGAGATGACCGACGCGGGCGTCGGTGAGTTCTGGACGCCGCTTCGCAGACGCGACGGCCTCGTCGTGATCCTCACCGTCGTCACCGGAGCAGTCGACGCCATTGGTTTGCTACGGCTCGGCGGCGTCTTCACGAGTGTTATGACCGGCAACATGGTATTGCTCGGACTCGCCGCGGCCCAGCATGACGCGTCGATCGCCATCCACACCGGCGTCGCATTCCTGACCTACGTCCTGGGCAGTTTCGTCGGCGCCCGTGTGGCGGGTCACGCCGAAGACGGGGATCGACTCTGGCCTCGACCAATCGTGCACGCATTGATGCTCGAGCTCTCGCTGATCGCGATCTTCACGATCTGGTGGGAGGCGGCGAGCGCAGCGCCGGGCACGTTACTCGAATACGTCCTGCTCTCGCTCAACGCGATCGCGCTGGGCATTCAGAGTTCAGCGGTCTTGCGTTTTGGTATCCATGGACTCTCGACGACGTATCTCACCGGCACGCTGACCCAGTTCATCGCGGGCCTGACCAAGCGAGGTGCACCGTTGCAGGTGCGTAGTGCGTTCATCCTGCTCGGGCTCATCAGCGGTTCCGCAGCCGGAGCGACCATGGTGGTGTACGCACCGCGTCTAGCGCCACTGGTCCCACTCGGTGCACTTTGCATCGTGGTCGGTGGTGCCTGGCACTCGTTCCATCGACGAAGCGAGAGCTGACTCAGCCAACGATGAGGCGGATGGTTGTGACGACACCGACGCAGATCACAAGAACGCGCACCCACATCGGTGGGATCCTTCGCATCGCATGCGCACCCATCCAACCCCCGAGGTACGTACTGACGAGCAGGATCGCCACCGCGATGAGCGCAAGGTGTCCGCGCACGACAAAGACGACCGCGGCAACGATGTTGATGAGCAGCCCGAGGGCGATACGTATTCCCTGAAGACTCAAGATGTCCTCGGGCAATGAGAGTGCGAGTACTGCGAGGAGCACGATGCCTAATCCGGCGCCGAAGTAGCCACCGTACACAGAACCGACGAAGACGCCGACGAGCAGCGTGCGAGGTCGGAGCCGACCCACGGCGCCGGGTGGATGACGTCGAGCGAGCGCCCTTGTGATCAGGGGGGCGACTGCGAACAAGATGGTTGCTGCGCCGATCAGCCACGGCACGACCGCGGCGAAAGTGTGCGCAGAACCGGTCAGCAGCAGCGTCGTTCCCGCCCCCGATCCGATGACGCAGGTGGGCACCAGCCTCGTCAAAGTCGCTCGGTGCGTCGAGAGTTCGCGGCGAAAGACGCGCACACCGGCCATCACGCTGGGAACGAGTCCGACCGTTGAGGAGACGTTGGCCTGCAGGGGCGCGATACCGAGCGCGAGCAACGTGGGAAACGTGATGAAGGTTCCGCCCCCGGCGACACCGTTGACAATTCCCGCGGCCAGTCCGGCGCCAAAGAGCAGTGCCGCCCGCCACGGTGAGTCGATCGCGGCGCTCAGCACGTGTCAATCTTAGGCATCGACTGTCCGGTAACGGCGACTCATGCGTCATCTGAATCGAGGTGACGAGCACCGTACGCTGAGAATGCAACGAATCCGAGAGAGTCGCGCGCGATGCGACGTCGCAGCGACTACGAGGCGAAAAGACCATGAGATTTGGTCACCGATGCGTGAATATTTCATTTCTTATCTACGGTGATCACACGTTGTTTTGAATGAATATGGTCGTGCGAGATTGCCTTGGTCATCGAATGCACCTTTAGAATTGACGACGCAGCGATGACTGCTTCGATGTCACCCACAACGATGTGGACAAGTGACCAATTGACCGCGCCGCTTGGTGAACCTGTGTGTTCGACCGAGTCGTGTCCGAAGAGCTGGTGACTACGTCACTATGTAGCCCCTTGGACCTTGCGCGGCACAAGGAGAATTCATGCGAAGAATGATGTATGCGGTACTTGCCTTGTTTTCGAGCGCCGCCATACTGGCGTCGTCAGTGAGCGCAGCGGCGCCATCGGCCAAGCACAAGTTGCCTCGAGTCGCGCACCGGCCCTCGGCGGTGCACGCACGGCCCGTTGCTGCTAGAGCGCCGCTGCTACGCGACGTTGCGGCACGGGCGCGGCTCACCATTGACCAGTTGCGCCAAGAGTGGCAACACGTCGCGATCTGTGAGGTTGGTGGCAACTGGGCAATGGTGGGTCCGTCCTATTCGGGCATTGGCTTTGCGAACGCCACGTGGCTCCAGTACGGAGGCTCTCGCTTCGCACCGCACGCGGGCGAGGCACCTCGAGACGCACAGATCCTCATTGGTATGAAGGTGACCGGAGGATGGGTGCCCGACCAGCAAGGGTGTTCGCCAACGGGTTGGTAGAAACCTTGGGTAGTGCGGTCCAGGTGAGCGCGATAAACAATTGCCGCGAAGGGCCGCGGTCGCGCGCCGCCATGAGGAGCGTGCGAGGTGCAAAGGGGACTTTCGACCGTGGTGACTCGCCGCCGAAATCGACGAAGTGTCGCTACGGTCGATGATGGTGACGTGTTGATCGAGACACCTTCTTCGCGTGGAGAACGCATGATTCGAAGACGCCCCAGCAAGGCAGCGTGGTTGTCCAGTCTTGTGGTTGCGATGCTCGTCGCACCCATGCTCGCCGCGCCCATGTCAGCGGCGGTGCGAAAGGGACCTCGCATCTACTACCTTGACGTCGGCGCATCGGTGTCGGTTGGCGTGCAGCCAACGCCCCTCAAACCTAAAGGTCAACCCACCAACGAGGGTTACGCGAATCGACTCGTCACCCTCGCGGCCGCCAAAGGCGTGCACCTCGCTCTCACCCAGATCGGCTGTCCCGGCGAATCGACGCTCACGTTGATCAATGGGCGTAACCCTTGCTACAAGTCGGTCGATACTCAATTGAGTGACGCCGTGGCGTACCTCAGGGCGCATCACAACCGAGACGTCTTGATCACCATTGACATGGGATTCAACAACATCGTCAAGTGCCTCGCCAATGCGCACGTCAACGCATCGTGCGTCGCACTGCAGATGGGCCAGTTGAAACAACAGTTACCCGTGATCCTCTCGCGACTCACGAAGGCCGAGGGACCGAATGTGACCCTCGCGGGCCTCAATCACTACAACCCGTATCTCGCAAATGCACTGAACGGAAATCGCGGCGCCACGTTCGCGCGCTCATCAACACTCGTCATGACTCAACTCAACGACGTTCTTTCGAAGATGTACCACTCGTTCAAGATTCCCGTCGCGGACGTGGCAAAAGACTTCGCCACCACTGATCAGACGCCAGTCGCGACCAAGGCGCACGGGGTGATCCCCACCAACGTGGCGAGGGTCTGCGCCCTGACCTGGATGTGCGCACCAAAACCGTACGGTCCGAACATCCACCCCAACGACAGCGGGTACAAGGTGATCGCGCGCTCGATCATGAAGGTGTTGCCGGTCTCGATCTGACCGTGTTGGTTTG
>DAIEHI010000173.1 GCA_027355725.1 Acidimicrobiaceae bacterium | reverse complement strand
ACTCACCAAGTCACAACTACGCACGATCATCTTCGAATACGTCGAGGTCTTCTACAACCGCGAACGACACCAGGCCGTTCTCGGGCACTTGACGCCAGCCGAGTACTACGCGACCGCCAAGGTGGCATAATCACTAATCAGATTCGTGTCCAAGGAACCGTGGCAACTCCAATTCGACCCCCTCGGGTTTTTTAGTCACTCTCAGCGTATGACTGGACTGTGACATCACGACACGCAGACTTAGGGGCAACGGGTGTCTAGGCCGTTGCCAATCAAGCGAGACTGGTCATTCGAAGGCTAATGTCACCTAGTCAGTGGAGTCCTTTGAGCAATTCGTCGCGGTGTATCTCGAACAGCAGGGTTATGTAGTGAGTTCAGCGGTGAAGTTCCCTTTCACCCGACAAACTGGTCGTCGGGGCTACCCAGAGTTTCAGACTCACGGTTACGAAGTGGATCTCATTGCCGCCCGAGGAGATGACCTCATCTTGGCGACAGTGAAATCCTTCCTTGGGTCGCGAGGAGTAGTCGCAGATCACGTCATCGGATCATCGAGTGACACTAGAGCCAACAAGTTGTACGTGATCTTGAATGATAGAGAGATCAGAAGATCGATCGTGCGACAAGCGGCGAAGCGGTATGGCTACGAATACAGTCAAGTGCAACTTGGACTCTTTGTGGGCCGTTTCTCAGGTCCCACAGTCGGTGAGCATGAACGGAGAGTGCGAATCTGGTGCAATCGTCAACGAGTTGGAACCAGGCCAATCAAGGTATTCAGTTTGGCGGACATGGTTGAAACAGTCATCCACGCAGCTACGGATGCCAAGCAGTACCGAGACAATCCCGTACTGATGACGATGAGATTGCTCAATGCGGCCGGACAATTGAAGACACCTCTCTCCAGTGCGGCGGACCTCGACGAGGGGTAGAAGTAGTCACACGATGTTCATGCCTCAACTGAGGCACTGAAACTGATGAGTGCGGGTGGTTCCTCCGCGGAAGTCGGTCGACGGGGATCACTGCGAGCTTCGGAGAGTTTTACTCACGCCGCAGCAGGTCCTGCCAACGCTGTTGGGATTTCAGGCATACCACGGGCGTACCACGGGCATATATGGGCATGTAACACGGGGTAGTAGCGGTCAACGGTGGTCACTACTGGTCAATTCAAAACCCTTGTGATCATTGGGTTTCAAAGGAAGATCGTTGGAGCGGGCGACGAGAATCGAACTCGCGTTCTCAGCTTGCGGTCACGGTGGGTGGCCTAAAGCCCAATAGCCGATGGGTTTTCGAGAATCTCGGAAATCTTGCGACAGTAGCCCGACAGTGCACGGCACGACGATCTGGACCA
Source organism: Acidimicrobiaceae bacterium (assembly GCA_027355725.1). Classification (GTDB taxonomy): domain Bacteria; phylum Actinomycetota; class Acidimicrobiia; order Acidimicrobiales; family RAAP-2; genus RAAP-2. Next base: position 8,145 of record DAIEHI010000173.1, on the reverse strand, counting down.
CGACGGTTGCGAGTAACCGGGGTGTGTCCGACAGTCATCCGCATGGAACACAACCCATACACCTGCCAAGGGTGTGACCAGGTCCTCGACCTGAGCGACTTGGCGAATTGGCTTCACACCTCCACCCACACGCTGTACAAGTGGGCCTCGGTGGGTTACCCCACCTTCCCTCGCCGCTTGCGCCTCGGCAACAAGCGCATCGCGGTGACCTGCAACTCCGTCAAGCACTGGATGAGCGAGTGTGCGTCGTGAGACTGGACAACGCCTGGATAGGCAACAACGGCAAGATTGTCACCCTGCCCCGCAAGCCGGGGCCGAACGGCGAGAGCCGCTCCGTCAAGCGCTGGCAGGTTCGCTGGCTTCTCAACGTTGGCCCAGGACTTCCCCTGGTCGAACGAAAGACCACCACCTTCGAGACTAAGACTCGTGCCGAGTTATTCATCAAGGAGCTGTGGAAGGCCCACTACGGAAACGACAGATTCCACTTCGACGACGAGGGCTGGCCGACCAATCTGGTCGCCAGCCCCACGTCGGTTCTTGACGCGCTCAATGAGTACGTTGAGAGCAGATGGTCCACCGTCTGGCAGCCGAATCAGCGGACCAAGGCCCGGGGCCGCCTGCTACAGCTCGTTGCGCTGACGGTGAGGCGACCGGGTGACCAAGCCAAGCTGCTCGAACTTCTCGAGACGCAACGCACCGATCGCGGAAAGAGGCCAACGCCAACCTCTACCGTCGAATGGGCGGGACGTTGGCTACGTGACTACGGTCTTCGCCCGGGCGCAGCGGCAACCGATGTTCAACTGCTGGCAGGCAAGAAGTGGCTGGAGAGCAACTCGGTGCCGCTCACCGCACTCACGACGAACGAGGTCACCCGGCTGCGCCTGCATTTCACGGAAGGTCGCGACTACTCGACCCAACGCACCTATTGGAACGGCGCAGCCGTTCCTTTCCTTAATTGGCTCCACGAAACCAGAAAGGTGGAGCGGAGTCTCACTCTCGGCCAGCCGCAGCTTCGCCGCGACATGACAGGCGAGAAGCCCGACCCGACGCGGATTCCGAACCCGGCAGAACTGGCCTCTATCGCCCAGCAGATGGGTGTTGCCCACGGTCCCAAGTGGGAGCTGTTTGTCCGCATTGCCGGATACTGCGCGCTTCGGATTTCGGAGGCTTTCGCCATCCGCTATGACAGCTTCGTTCGCAAAGACGGGCGCCTCTGGTTGGTGGTGAGTGCTCAAGAGCATCGTGTCGTGGCGTCATCAAGTGACGACGGTGCGACCAAAGTTCGTACTGGCACGAAATCGACTCGCGACAGAACGCCCGCTCCCCGCATGGTACCGATTCCCGAAGGATTGGCCACTCGCTTGGAGGAGCATTGCGGCGACCGACTCTGTCACGACTCGGCGCATGTATTCACCGGGCCCAGAGGCGCCATCGCCAACGATGCGACCGTTCGTGGCTGGTGGCACGAGGCCGTGGCGACTGCCCTTCCAAATCACCCAACGCTCGTCGGCATCAAGCCGCACGTGCTTCGTCACGCCGGTATGACCTACTGGTTCGCCAGCAAGGTGGACGAGAAGCGCATTCAGAAGTGGGGTGGCTGGACCTCGCTCGTGCAAATGCTCGACACGTATCGGGGCGTCATCGACAGCCTCGAACATCTGAACTTGGCTGGCCTCGACCAGTTCGCGCAAATGTATGAAGGAGTCGAGGCGCCCTCACCTATTGACACTTCACGGTCGCTCACGCCAGCGGTTGTCGGAGATGCAATGGGGATAGTCATCGATCTCAATGACTATCGACGTCGGCGGCTGGCGTAGGACCGTGACCACCTCACCGAGAAGACCACCCGGTGAGGTGGCCATCCCTTTAGACCGGCTTTGAACAACGACCCGAATAGGCCCCGATGTGTGAAGGCATTACGTCATACTCACAGTGTCGGCCCAGGATGGCCCGGGCGTCTCACCCCGCCGCAACTGGACCTCCTGAGAGTTCGGACGGCGAAGACCGGAACCGATAAGGGTTTGTTCGTACACTCGTGAAATGGGAAATGACGAAGTCGACTGGGGCGATGCAAATACGGTTCTGTTTGGCGAACTCAACGGTCTCATCGAGCTCGAACAAGTTCGCCAAGACGGGTTGAAGCTCCTGGACAGTGACGAAGCTCGTGGTGCGCTTCGTCAAGTGCAGCGTCAGATTGAAGCAGTGAAGCAACAGATTATCGAGACGAATAAGGGCCTCGTCGTAAGTTACGCCTAGAGGTTCTTCCGAGATGCCACACCGGCGCAGATCGAGGACTACATCGCCGCTGGACAGTTGGGTTTGTTGCAAGCCATCAACTCGTTTGAGCCGGGTCGCGGCAAGTTCTCAGTCTGGGCGTACAAGCCGATCATGCGTGAAATCGGTGCCGCTGTCCGCTGGTCCGAATACCCCGATCACTCAGAGCGCCAGTTCGCCATCAGGCACTCGGTACTCAAAGCGAAACGAGAACTCGAAGAAACGAACTTCACCGACGAGCCTACGGTGGAGCAAATCGCTCTGAAAGCCGGCGTGAGCGTTGATCATGCCGCGTCGGTCTTGCATCGCCACGACTCTGTCTCAATGAGCGTAGAGAGCGTGCGAGAACAGCTCAATCGACTTCCCGCGTCCTCCCCCATGTCCGAGGGGTTCGCCGAGCTCGAAGTTGAGCGGATCTGGAGCGAGTACCTGTTGGCCGCGACCCACGGCGTTCCGGAAGACGAACGCAATGTTTTGCTTCGACATGACGGGCTCGACGGGGAGCCACCAGAGTCATTCGAGGCCATAGGGCTGCGAATCGGGAAGAGCCGAGAGACGGTCCGAAAAATGGACGCCCGCGCACGCCGCCGCATCGAAGACGCTGGCTATCGGGTGCCAAAGTCTCTCGAGTAGTTGGACTCCTTGAGGATTGTTGCGGTGGGGGAGGGGACGTCGGACATTCTTCTACATGACCCAGCAACCCCCCAAGCAGCAAGTGCCATTCACCCTCCTCAAGGGTGACGCATACGAACAACTCCAGACGCTAGAAGAAGAAAGCGTCCACGCCATCGTCACCGACCCTCCGTACGGACTGGCGGACCACCTCGACATTGAGCAGCTCCTCGAAGCGTGGCTCAATGGCGAGACATTCATCAACGACACCAACGGCTACGCCGGAGCCGAGTGGGACCACTCTCCTCCGGGGCCTGAGCTTTGGCGCGAGGCTTACCGAACCTTGCTTCCGGGCGGGTACCTCCTGGCCTTCGCGGCCTCGAGAACGGTCGGACTAACTCAACTCGCCATCCAGCTCGCTGGCTTCGAGATACGAGACCTCATTTACTGGGTCTACTCACCGGGGCGACCGACGGGTCGAGACCAAGGTCGTCGGGCTGCGGAGCTTGGTGACGTTGACCTCGCTGAGGAGATGGCGGGACTTCGACCCACCCTTCGACCTGGCCACGAACCGATCGTCGTCGCGCGCAAGCCACTCGACGAGTTCAGCGAGACGGTGCTCGACAACCACCTTGAGCACGGTGTCGGACTATTGAACCACCGTGCCATTACGGGCACGCCCACGGCAATTGCCAGCAACGTCTGGGTAGTCCACGACTTGCACTGCACGGAGTCCGACTGCAGTTGCTCAGTATCAACGAATCCCGTGTCGGAGCACGGGACCCACCTCTATCCAAGTGACAAGCTCGGAAAAGGCGCACTTAACGTGTCGAAGCCACGAATCGCAGAACGTCCGGTTGGGCCGGACGGCACCACTCACGAGACGGTAAAGCCGCTCAAACTGATTTCGACACTCATCGAGGCGGTCACCTTGCCAGGACAGACGGTGCTCGACCCATTTCTCGGCAGCGGCACCACCGCCGAGGCCGCTCTCCTCCTCAATCGCGTTGCGATTGGTTGCGAGCTCGAAGAAGACTATTGGCCTCTCATAGACCAGCGAGTCCTCCGCGCTCACGACGTCAAGCCGCACGAGGCCAAGTAACCCACTGGACTCCGTGCGACCTCCGTGCGTAAAGGCACGCCGACCGAACGGTCGTGATTTGCCGGGGCGAACCCCGGCGAACCCCCTTACGAGGAAAGAGAAATCGCTATGCCTATCAATGACCTTCCCGCTGACATCACTCAGGTCGATGCCGCCGATGCTCTTGTCGAACTCCATGGTTCATCGATTCGATACAGCACAGACGACAACCGGTGGCTGACATTCAATGACGAAGTCGGTTGGCGATTTGACGATCGCGAGAGCGCCATGCAAGCACGTGCCATCGCCACGCTTCGCTTCCTCGAAGTTCTCTCTCCAGAGGGAGCAGACAATCGAACAGAACGGCGATTTCGGAAGACTCGCCGTAGTCGAGCACGCCAGATGCTCGCCGTCGGCGCCATGAAATCGATACTCACGATTGCGGCTAAGTATCCAGCAGTGTCTTGTCCGAACTCTCTAATTGATTCAAGTCGGGAACTACTGGGTACGCCGAATGGCGTTGTTCACCTTCGTACGGGAGTCAAACTCCCATTTGACGAGTCGGTGATTATCACCCGTCGTACTGGGGTTGCCTACAATCCGAAGGCAACGTGTCCTCGGTGGGAGCGATTCCTGGTTGAGGTCCTTGGCGATGACAAGTCAGTGCAGGAGTACTTCCATCGTCTAATCGGCTACTTCCTGACCGGCGAGACACGTCTGCAACAGATGTGGCTGTTTGTCGGCAATGGGAGTAACGGAAAGAGCACGCTCGTTGCCACCATCATGAAGATGATGGGCACCGAGTACTCACAGCAGGCGGCCGAATCTGTTCTCCTCGCCAAAATGAACTCAGGCGCTGCGTCGAGCGAACTACTCCGTCTCAAGGGGGTACGGTGCGCAATGTTGACCGAGACCGGCATCGGACAGAGCCTGCATGAAGAACGAGTTAAGGCACTTGTCTCCGCCGACACCATTACCGCACGCGGTCTTTACAAGGAATTTGAACAGTTCATTCCCCAAGCCAAGTTCGTCCTCGCAACCAACCATCTCCCTGTAGTACGTGGCTCAGACCAGGGCATCTGGCGACGTCTCGTTGTCGTGCCGTTCCTGGCCCGGTTTGAAGTTGGCACGGATGCAACACTTGATGACGACCTCGAAGCCGAGCTCGAAGGCGTGCTGGCGTGGGCTGTTAGAGGCGCGGCACTCTGGTACGCGAAAGGTCCAGCGCCGGTGCCCGCTGAGTGGCAAGAAGCGACCAACGCCTACCGGGCCGAGCAAGACGTCATCAAAGCGTTCCTTGACGAGCGCGCAGTCATGGAAAAGGGCCTCTTCGTGGGAGCCACCGAGTTCTACAACGACTACCGAGCATGGTGCGCCGAAGACGGACGCCAGTTACTGAGCCAGGGTGAGTTCGGCCAGCGCATTATGGCCACTGGCCTCGTCACCAAAGGACGGAAGGGCAAAGCCAATCACCATCACTACTTCGGTGCGGCGTTACGCCGCAGCGCAGAGGCAGAGGTCGCGAGCAAATTGGACGAACTGTTCGACGACCATTCGACCACACCTCCGTGCCCAACGCTCTGCTCTCCGGACGGTCCCCTTACGGAGGTCACTCACTAGGGAGCGGCCTCCGGGGAGGTGTGCTTCATTTTTCCCAACCCCACCCTCTCAGCAAAAGAAAAGAGATGGTGGGGTTGGGAAAAATGAAATAGCACAAACAGTAAAGAGAGTGAGAAATAAGAGAGAAGAGAATTAGAGGAGGTGTGAGGTGAGTGATACAAAGAGGCGCCGCCGCGACGCTGGCAGCGTGCGCTACGGTCCGCGCGATCTGATTGGGATGGGCTGGTGCGCGACTCAGGGGGCGATGCGGATCGACCAGCTCGCTCAGCTTTTCTCCCAGATCGACGGACGACCCGTCAGCTCGGATGCCGCACGTAAAAGTGTCGGACGTTGGCTCGACCGGGGATGGGCTGCCAGTCAGACGCTCCTCAAGGGCCAACCGCCCTTCGTCTGGCTGACTCCATCTGGTATGCGAGTTAGCGGGTTGCCCTTCCCGAGCGAGGAACCGTCACTTTCGACCTTGGCCCACAACGCTGACGTCACCACCATTCGACTTACCATTCAAACGGCGTATCCGAGCGACATCCGGTGGCGTAGCGAACGTTCAATGCGGGCTGTTGTCCCGCCACGCACCCGGGGCCAGCGTTCTCCCCACCTGCCCGATGGCGAAGTCATCTTCCCTGATGGGCGGATCGTAGCTATCGAGAGAGAGCGCGTCGCCAAGACAATCGAACGCACCCGCAATATTCAGATGGGTCTGCTAACCCGGCGCTACGATTACGACGCCACGAGCGACGTTGTCGTGGCGTCACTACCCCCGCGCTATTGCGCGGTCCATTACTACGCCAGTGACGAGGCCCTCTCGGTTGTCCAAAAGGCAGCAGCCAGTCTGCCCGGCGACCTTGCGTCGCGTCTCCAGATCGTTCGGTGGCCATGATGAAAAACGCCAGCGGTCACCATCGTGATGAAGAACGCTGGCCCCTGCCGGTGCTTGCGGTACCACGGGGACTGCGGGAGATCGTGTGGCACGTCATTGCGCTTGCAGCTCTTGTGATTCCGCTGGCGTTGCCTGCGGGATGGTACGTGGTTGCCGTTGTAGCGGGACTAACTTGGTTCTTCAGATTCTCCTCGTCTCTCCTATTCCGAGTCGCAACTCGATATTTGGCGACGGGATTCGTGATCGCTGCAGTCTTCGGCTCGCCGCTCGACTTCCCGATCTCAATCGGGTACGACTTTGCGTGGAGTCGGGCTCCAGAGATTGGTGCGCCGCTCACCTTCGTATTCGATTACCTCTTCGAACTCAGCGTGGCTGCGTGCAGCGTTGCGATGCTGATGGCTTTTGACCGCCGCAGCGTCAATCGAGCTGCGGTGGATCTGCGCGTGTGGCAGCGTCAGCAAACCCGACGTCGCCAGCTTCTGCGCCACTGGCACCGATCCCAGGTCATTCCAGAGGTGAGCCAGTGAGGGCCGTCCTTGGCACGATGTTGGACGGCGATCTGCGAGCGCTTGCCGTCAAGGGCGCGAGCGGCCCCCTGGGAACCACGCACTTGATTGGCTTGACTTTTGACGACCTCAGCCGACACTGCGTCATCATTGGCGGCACCGGTACGGGCAAGACCGTGACCCAGATGCGGTTGGTGAGTTCGTTCATGAGCCTCAGCCAGGCGAACCCCGGCGAACCCCCGATTCGGATTCTCTTCGTCGACGCAAAGGGACTAGCGGACGAGAACAAACGGCAGTTCGACGAGCTGGCCAGGGCTCGCGGCTACCGGAATATTCGCCACTGGCCCGAGCAACCGCTGCGTGGTCTGGAGGGCAACCGCGAGCAACTGCGCGAACGCCTCAGTGGCCTCTTCAACGGTGGTGAGAGCCCGTTTCACCACGCCGAGGCGGTGACCATGCTGGACCTGGCGCTCGGAGCGGGTTCGCTGCCGCGTTCACTCTCCGAGCTGATCGACCGTGTCCGCCCGAGCGTGACGGCAGCGCTCTACGAGCTCGAGGGTACAGAACGGTCGCTAACGCTAAAGGCAGAGGCGACGTCATTCTCCAACTCACAGTGGAACTCGGTCTACCTACGTCTCAGGGCGCTAGCTGCCACAGTTGGCAACCGATTCGACAGCACCCCGGATGCCTGGAGCCTTCGGGAGGTCGATGCGGCTTGGATCAGCGTGCCAGGTACTTCGTCACCCCAAACCGCTGGTGACGCCGCCTCGTGGATACTCGCGTTGATTGGCGAGCTCGCGGCATCAACAGATAGTCGCCGGACGATCATCTGTCTTGACGAGTTCTCCGCCGTGGGGCAAGACCAACGGGCCAGTCAGTTCGCGGCGGGACTGGTTGAGCGCACTCGATCAGCAGGTATCGCCATCGTCATCGGTGCGCAGACGATTGCGAGCCTGGGGGACGCCGCTGACCGCCTTCTCCAGACCTGCGGGATGGTGGTCGCACATAGATCACCGCTACCAGATGGACTGGTTGAACTCGCTGGCACGGTGCCCGTTTGGGAAGACTCTCAAGCAGTGGACGGCCTTGGCTTTCGAGTCGCAACGAGTGGTCGTCTGCAACAGCAATACCGGGTGCAGCCAGACTTGGTGCGCGCTCTACCAATTGGTGAAGGC
>DAIEHI010000153.1 GCA_027355725.1 Acidimicrobiaceae bacterium | reverse complement strand
TGCCCGGGTAGAGGATGACTGAGGAGGCGACCCGTAATTGCCACAATCTCGCCGGGCGTGGCGATCTTCGAACTCAGCGACAATGAGACGTGACCGATGGGGGCGGGTGTCGAGACGGACGTAGTCGGACCGCTGCTGGCCATGATCCGGCCCAGCAGATACGACTGGAGCGCCACGATCAGTGTGGAACGGTGGAGCGAGGGCACGCGAAAGCAGCCCGTGAAATCGCCGGTGAGCGACTGCTCTACGTAATCGCCATTCGCTCCGCACACCGAACTCGCCGGGAGGTACGCCGTGGCGATGGGGGCGCGATTGGGCTGGGTAGATGAGGAAACGTGACCTGCGGTTCCGCAACTCGTGAGTAGGAGCGCCGCTACGAGCAACACCGCACCCTTCATGACGATGGATCGAGTTCCGAGCTTCCTGAAAAGGGGCATGGCATCACTCCGCGGGGTGCTGGCTTCGGTGGAACCAACGACCGCCGACACCACCATAACGAAGCGGTGACGGGGATGTTTGGCGGCGAATCTGTCGCGATCTACTTTGTCGCGCTCGGCAGGGCTCCGATACCCTGCACCACGGAGATCGGACCGTAGCTGATGGCCGCCTCGGGCGAATAGGTCGCACTGGTCGTGCCGTCTGGCGCAACACGACTCAGTGCCGTGCTCGACAGCAGCGCGCCCGACGTCGGGTCCAAAACCACCTGAAACTCACTATCGGAGGACACCGACCCGCCCAGGGGAACCGTCACTGTCGAACCGGTGTTGCCGAAGCTGTCGATGGTGTTCGTCGCCACGGTGGCTCCCGGCATCTGGGCCAAAATGTCGTAGAGCACCGAGCCGAACTTCGCCGACGCCTCAGGGAGTTGCAACAATTGCTCGATTAGTGCCAGTTGTTGATTCGTGTCACAGCCCGGCGCCGCGTTGGGCACGGCATCCACCGGACAGACCTGCGGTGTGCTCGACGCCGAACCGTCGGTATTGATCTCACCATTGGTGAGCATCGAGGCGATCTGGCCAACGTTCCCGGGCAAGTTGGTGATGTTCGCGCTCTGGCTCAGAAACTTGGTCTCGCCGGCGCCGATGACCAGTGACTCGGGGTTGCCGTTCACCGTGACGGGTGTGGCGACCTGCGCCATACCCAAGATGAACCCGAAGCCCCCGTAGCCGACCACTGAGGTGGCGGACCCTCCATAGGTGCTTTGGGTGTTGGCGTTAGCCAGGTTCCCGCCCAGCTGGTTCGAGGCACCGGCGAGCGCACACGGAACGAAGGGCTTTCCCTGGGCGACCCACTTCGACTGGTCAGCCGAGGTCGCGAAGTGGCTTCCACCCTCGTTCACCGGTGTTGGCGTGATGACAATCTGCCCACTGCCATTAGACGCCGTCCAGCTCTGCATCGTGCCTTTTGAGATGTACGCGATCCACGGGTCACTGCCGAGAGCATTCGTACCAGCGAATTCGCACGTCATCGTGACCTGCGCTTCCTGGTAGTAGTACTGGCCGGACGCCAGTGTCGGGAGTGCTACTGACGAGGCATCGGCGAGGGCCGCCTGGTGAAGCGTGGCTGCCGCAGCGCTCGGCGGGGCGGACCCAGGCAAGAGGCCAACGACGAGGGCGATGGCAGCTCCGACGGTTGCGAGAGAACTCGCACCAATCAGACGGCGTCGACGAATGCGCGACCGCGTCGGTTCCCGTTGCGCGATCACCTGTGTCCACACTTCGTCGCGGTGCCGTGCGTTCTCTTGGTCGAGCTCGTCGCTCAGCGGGTCAAGGGCTCGTAGCAGTTCGTCGAGGTTCGAATTCGGCGTCATAGGTCCTCCTTGGGAAATGGGTTGGTGACCTCGTCCGCTTGGGCCACGACGGCGAGACGACTGATAGCACCGGATAAGCGCTCAAGTGCTCGGTGATGACGGACATTCACCGCATTGACCGAAGTACCGAGTATTTCTGCGATGTCGTTTCGATTGAGGTTCTCCCAGTACACGAGCCGCAGGAGTTCGGCATCACTCTCCGACAACTGGCTGAACGCCTCGGACACCTCGAACACCTCCTCAAGGGGAACGATGTCGATCAAATGCAAGTCGTCCAGTTCCGCAACCCGAGGCTGGCGACCCAGGCGGCGGCGCTCGTGGGCCACCTCGTAACTGGCAATGCGGTATAGCCAGGCCAACGAGGGATCAGCGACCGTGGTGAACTTCCGCCACGCGACGACGAACGCCGCTGCCACCACTTCATCATGTGAACTCGCCGGCACGCGTCTTGCCACGTAGCGCGAGAGCGCGCGGTAGTGGTCGTTGTAGAACATCTCGAACGCATCCCTGCTGGGTGTCGATGTGTTCTCGCTGGGCCGTCGGCTCTTCGTCATAGCTGCTACCCCGTTTACACCCAGAACGGAGCC
>DAIEHI010000120.1 GCA_027355725.1 Acidimicrobiaceae bacterium | reverse complement strand
GTGCCAATACGTCCAAGGTTCAGACACCGTGACGAATGGTTCACGAACGCGATTATTCTCGCTAACGTCCTTCGCTGCGTATTCCGACGAAGTTGCACAGTCGTTCCGACGTTGTTGAACACCGGTCGTGAAGCCGTGCTGGTGAGTGCTGCTCCCTAACTCACCTCCTCTCGAGTCATCGTAGGGCGAATCATTGAGGTGTCGGTGTCATCGACTTCTTCGAGCGTGGCGTGGCGTCGTTTCGACGCCGAGAAGCGCCGGCGAGTTCGATGCGATGCGCTCGTTCGAGCAGGCGATCGAGGATGGCGTCGGCGATGGTCGGATCACCCAGACCCTCGTGCCAGTGGCTGATCGGGAGCTGCGACGTGGCGATGATCGATCTCCCGCGGCGGTCCTCGACGACCTCGAGCAGGTCGGCCGCCTGGTCGTCGGAATGCGCGCGAAGCAGTAGATCATCCAAGATCAGAACATCGACACGCGCGAGGCTCGACATCATCCTGGCCAAACGTCCGTCAGCGCGCGCGACGCCGAGGTCGTCAAGGAGTCGCGGGACGCGAACGTAGAGGGCGGTCGCCCCGTTGCGGATGGCGTGGTTCGCAATGGCGCACGCCAGAAACGTCTTGCCCACTCCCGTCGGACCCACGATCATCACCTGGTGGTGGTTCTCGACCCAGGGTGAATTCACCAATGACTGCAACGTCGACTTGTCGAGTCCCCTCGTCGAGGAGAAGTCGAGGTCCTCGATGACCGCGCCACTTCGCAGTTTGGCGGCCTTCAAGACTCGTTCGAGTCGACGATTCGAGCGCTGGAGCAGTTCTCGCTCGACGAGCAAGCCGAGGCGGTCCTCGAAGGAGAGTTCGTGATAGTCGGGATGGGCACGTTGTTCAAGCAGTCCCGACGCCATGGCGGGCAGTCGCAGGGACTTGAGCCCCTCGATGGTGGAATGGGTGAGCATGGTTCTCCTAGTGGTAGTAGTTCGGGCCCCGGATATTCGCGTGAACGGGGTGGGCCCGAGTGGACCCCGTGACGAGTGGTCGTTGGTCGAGTCCGTGCTGCAACATCGAAGCGACCGACGAATAGGAGAATGAACGCAACACCAGTGCTCTCGCGCACGCGGCCTCGAGTCGCGCCGGTCCGTATTTCTTGACCAGTCCCATGACGCCCAGGGCCGAGCGAAAGCCTTGTTCGGGGTGGGGTCGACTGAGCAGCAGTTGATCGATGAACTCGCCCGTCGAGGGTCCGTTCTTGTTGGCCCACGCGACGATGCGCCCGGGCGTCCACTCGAGGTAGCGCCGGTGCGAGTCGGGCATGTGCGCTGTCTCGGTCGAGTGTCGTCCTCGCTCGTAACGGCGCAAGTGCGACGCCACGCGCTTGTTCTTGAAGAACATCTCGACCGTCGTGGCACTGAGGCGCACCTCGACGACCTCGCGCGCGAGTTGGTAGGGAACCGAGTAGTAGTGCCGCTCGACCTCCACGTGGTAGTCGATGTTGACCTTGGCTCTGCGCCACGAAGCGAACTCGTAGTGCTGTTCGGGCAAGGGTCGTAGGGCGGGGCGGTCGATCTGTTCGAACATCGACGCGCGTGAACCCTCGAGTTTCTTGAAGGGCTTGTTGTTCGCCATCTCGATGAGCTCGCCAATGCGTTCATTGAGCGCGGCCAGCGAGGTGAAGCGCTCTTTGCGCAGTCGCGCCATGATCCAGCGCTCGACGATCTGCACCCCGACTTCGACCTTGGCCTTGTCGCGGGGCCGGTAGGGCCTCGCGGGGATGATCGCGACCTGGTAGTGCGCACCCATCTCTTGGAACGTGGCGTTGACGTCGGGCTCGTAGCGAGAAGCCTTGGTGACGGCCGCCTTCAAGTTGTCGCTCACCAGAATCGCGGGGCATCCACCCAAGAACGAGAAGCAGTGCGCGTTGGCGTTCACCCAGTGCTCGAGTCCCTGGCTGCGCAGCGCCTCGGCGTAGAGGTAGTTCGACGCGCCCATCACCGCGACGAAGAGTTCGGCGCGAAAGAGAACCTCGAGCGTCACCTCGTCGTAGATGGGGATGGTGAGACCCGGGAAGTCGACGAAGAGCTTCTCACCCGCCAGGTGGTCCTGGCGCATCACGACGTCGATGCGAGCGCGCCACTGGCGATAGAGCTTGCAGAACTGGCTGTAGCCGTATCCGTCGGGATCGGTCTCGCGGTACTCGTCCCAGAGCAGTTGCAAGGTGACGCCCTTGTGGCGCAGCTCGCGTTGCAGGTAGGCGAAGTCGGGGGCCTCACGCGTCGCCACCGTAGGGGTGGGTGCGAAGAGCAGTCTCTCTAAGGCGTCGTCGTCGAGGTCACCAAGTGGCCAGACGAGACCGGCGTCGAGTGCGCGCTTCTCATAGAGCGCGACGGTGGCGTGGGGCATGGTGAGCGCCGAGGCCACCTCGCGCAGGCTCATTTTCTCGCCCCAACGGAGCCTGAGTATCTCGCGGACCTTGCGCATGGTTGTATGGGGACGGGGCACCGGCGGCTCCTTTGATCGTGATGGACCAAAGAAGCGTTGCCGGTGCCCTCTCACTCACGCCAATGCCGGTGTCACGACCTCCCGCGGTGTACAACAACGTCGGAATTGGTGTACAAATTCAATCGGAACGGGTGTACAACAACCGTCAGAATACGCAGGTTCTGTAAGACGTCGCAGACCGCTACAGGCCCCCGATTCCTGCAATAACGCCAAAGTAGATCAATGACCGATGGTCCGTCTTGGAAGCTACTGAATCTCCCGTCTTCCCAGCGCGATTCAGTCGTCGACGACGAACGCCCAGAAGCTACACAAAAGGTCCATTCTTGAGTTCACTCACATGGAGCGGCGCCCACGATCGATACTTTTCGACGCTCACGTTGCCCAGACGGTCCCAACCAAATGCTGCGAGTTGAAGATGAGAACCAGCGATTCTCTGCTCCATTCGTTTCCGAAGGGTCCGCCATCTGAACTTCTCCTTAACAGTGAGGCGACGCGTAGAAATAATGTGCACCTTGACCCAAGTTGGGTGAAGTCTTGAACCACGGAGTTCGAGACGAATCTGTTCAACATCCTCATACCACGACCGTTCACCTGTGGAAGGAATCTGCCTAATGTCATCGTTGATGACTCTTGCGATCTCGACAATTGAGTCATGAAGCGCCGGCCTACTGACACGGCCTGCCAAGTGTTGCGCAAGAATAAGCTGATCATCTTCCTCGGGATAACCCAGGTGTGGCGTCTTCGCTATCAACAAGCCCTTGCTCACGGGAATACTTATTCGAAGATCGGCCGCCCATTCTTTTCCTTCACCGCCCGGAACGCTAGGAACGGGCGCAAGGTAGGTCACGTCCCACCGCTTCACGCTAGTAATGAAACTTTTTCGTTTCT
>DAIEHI010000114.1 GCA_027355725.1 Acidimicrobiaceae bacterium | reverse complement strand
AGCCCGTGGAACTTGCCCTGGCCGCCCGTGAGACCTTGGACAATGACTTTGGTGTTCTCGTCTACAAAAATACTCATGGTTCTTCCTTAAGCACTCGCGAAGGCCACGGCCCGGCGGGCGGCGTCCAACATGGTCGGTTCGGTGATCAATGATTCGTTCAGGTGTGGAGCGAGGATGGCGCGACCTTCAACGGCGTTGGTGCCGTCGAGGCGCAGCACGATCGGCGAGCTGATGCTCACGCGCTCGAGAGCTTCGAGGACGCCCTTAGCGACCTCGTCGACGCGGGTGATGCCGCCAAAGATGTTCACGAAGATCACCTTCACCTTGGGGTCTGAGTTGATGACCTCGAGGGCCGAGGCCATGACGTCAGCGTTGGCGCCGCCACCGATGTCGAGGAAGTTGGCAGCCGTGCCGCCGACCTGGTTCACGACGTCGAGCGTCGACATCGCGAGACCCGCACCGTTTGCGATGATGCCGACGCTGCCGTCGAGTCCGATGTAGTTGAGGCCCTTCTCCTTGGCCATCTTCTCCCTGGGGTCCTCGGTCTCGGTGGCGCGGAACTCCTCCCACTCAGGGTGGCGGAACGACGCGTTCTCGTCCAAGGTCACCTTGGCGTCGAGCGCGTGCACCTTGCCCTCGGGGGTCAGAATCAGCGGATTGATCTCAGCGAGGTCACAGTCGCCCTTGGTGTAGCAGTCGTAGAGCTTCACGAGCAGTTCAGCGGCCTGTTCGCGTGCGATCTCGTCGAGTTCCGCCTCGGCGACCCAGCGCCGCGCGGTCGCGAGGTCGAGCCCGCGCACCGGATCGATCGAGAGAAAGGCAATGGCGCCGGGGTTCTCCTCGGCGACGACCTCGATCTCGACACCGCCCTGGGCACTCAACATGCCCAGGTGGGTCTTGTTCGGACGGTCGAGCGTGAACGAGGCGTAGTACTCCTTTTCGATGTCGCTCGAGCGCTCCACCCACAGCCGGTGCACCACGTGGCCCTTGATGTCAAGGCCCAGGATGTTGCCCGCGTGCAGGCGCACCTCGTCGACGTTGTTCGCGAGTTTGACGCCGCCCGCCTTACCGCGACCACCGACCTTCACCTGCGCCTTCACGACGACCGGGTACCCCACACGCTCGGCCACCGCGACTGCTTGGTCGACGGTGTCGGCGATGTCACCGGGTGACACGGCGATGCCGAAGCGCGAGAAGTACTGCTTCCCCTGATATTCGAATAGATCCATTGCCATCTACTTTCAACTCATTGGTGGCGATTCGACACCTGATTAGGAACTACTGCACTGCCTCTCGCGAGTCGAGCGCTGATTCGAGCCACGACCCGATGTCCGCGAGCGACGCGCCCGGAGTGAACACGCGAGCCACTCCCGCCGCCTCGAGCGAGGAAATGTCGTCGTCGGGGATGATCCCACCAACGACGAGGAGCACGTCGTCTCGCCCGGCGGCCTTCAAGAGTTCGACGATTCGCGGCACCAGCACCAGATGCGCGCCCGACAGCAGCGAAAGCCCCAGGGCGTCGGCGTCTTCTTGGATGACGGCCTGAACGATCTGATCGGGCGTTTGATGAAGACCCGTGTAGACCACCTCGAATCCGGCGTCTCGCAGGGTCCGAGCGATGACTTTCGCACCACGGTCGTGACCGTCCAGACCCGGTTTAGCGACCACCACTCGATATGTACGCTCCATCGTTTCCCAAGCATAGAGGCCAGTGACGGGACCAAAATTCGAGAATCGAGCGATTACGCGCCCCTGGGGCCCAACGCGCGTGAACTCTTGTCAGTTCGAGAAACTGAGCGACCACTTCTTTCGACAGTGACGGCTCCTCGCAGCTGCAGAACGGGCGCGGACGGCGATTTCGGGCCGATCGCTCGTCCTTGCTCATCGGCCGGTCGAGCGCGGGTCGAGCCAAGTAGCGTTCTAACTGTGAGCGAGACCAACGCACCAGTTCGAGGAAAGGGGCGTGCCCTGCTCTCGGCGATGCGCCCGAGACAGTGGATAAAGAACGGCCTCATCACCGTCGCGCCGGGCGCGGCTGGGGTCTTGACCCACGACAACATCATCAACCACGTCGTCGTCGCGTTCTTCGCGTTCTGTGCGGTCGCATCGGCGCTCTACATCCTCAATGACCTGCGCGACGTCGAAGCCGACCGACAGCACCCAAAGAAGCGCTACCGGGCGATCGCCTCGGGTCAACTCCCGCACAAAGCGGCCATCACCGCCTCAATAGTGCTGTTGATCATTGGATTCTCGCTCCCCTTCCTGCTCACGGGACCCGGCGGGCTGTTGCTGATCCTTGGTATCTACGTCGTCTTCACGCTGGCCTACATCCTCTGGCTGAAAGAAGTGGCCGTCCTCGAACTGGTCATCGTCGGCAGCGGATTCTTCCTGCGCTCCTACGGCGGCGCGGTCGCCTGTCACATCCCGGTGTCCGCCTGGTTCCTCATCGTCGTCTCCTTTGGTGCCTTCTTCATCGTCGTCGGCAAGCGATCAAGCGAGCTCTCCGAGGTCGGTGCGGGCACCACACGAAAAGTCCTCGCCGAGTACACACCAGACTTCTTGCACTCCGCTCTGACCATGAGCGCCACGGTGGCCGTGACGGGGTACTGCTTGTGGGCCTTTGACACGTCAAACACCGGTCTCTCGTCGACCCAGCATCACGTCGTGCCGATCAGGCTCTCGATCGTGCCGGTCGTGCTCGCGATCCTCTCGGTCATGAGAACGACCGAGAGCACCGAGGGCCAGTCCCCCGAGGACCTCATCTTGAAAAACCGCACCGTCCAGAGCTATCTGGTCGTGTGGGCGGCCCTGCTCGCGATCGGCATCTACCTGTGACCCGCCAGACCCTCTCGGGCTGGGGACGCACGAACCCGAGTCTCGCGACGGTGATGAACCCCGCCAACGAGACCGACGTCGCAGAGTTGCTCGCCAGCACTCGCGGGGTCATCGCGCGCGGGCTCGGTCGCAGTTACGGCGACCCGGCCCAAGTGAGCGGCGGGGTGGTCGTCGATAATCGAGCACTGGGCGGCATCAGCGAGATCTCGCATGACGGTGTCGTAAGCGTGGGCGCCGGCGTCTCGATCGACGAACTGCTCGCGATGTCGATTCCCCAAGGCTGGTTCGTGCCGGTCACCCCCGGCACCCGCCAGGTCACCATGGGTGGTGCGTTCGCCGCTGACGTGCACGGCAAGAACCATCACGTGGACGGGTCCTTCGCCGCCCACGTACGATCGCTTCGCATCGTCACCCCAACGGGCACCTATGACGTCTCGCCCGAGCGCGACGCCGACTTGTTCTGGGCGAGCGCCGGCGGGATGGGACTGACCGGAATCATCACCTCACTCACCCTCCAGATGATGCCCATCGAGACCGACCAGGTCCTCGTCGACACCGAGCGCTTCGCCAACTTAGAGGGCGTGATGCAAGAGATGCTCTCTCGAGACAAGGACTATCGCTACTCGGTGGCGTGGGTTGACTGCATGACCAAAGGGGCCCACATGGGTCGAGCGATCCTCACGCGGGGTCGACACGCACGAGCGAGCGACCTCGACGAGCCGACATTGAAGGCGCCCGCCTCACCCAAGTTGTTCATTCCCTTTGACGCTCCGAGTGGTCTCTTGAACGTGGCGAGCGTCCGCGTCTTCAACGAGGTCTGGTTCCGCTCCGCGCCCAAGCGCCAAGAACGAGAACCCCAGTCGCTCTCGAGCTTCTTTCACCCCCTCGACGGCGTGCGCGACTGGAACCGTCTCTACGGGCGACGCGGCTTCGTCCAGTACCAGTTCTGCGTCGATGACGCCCACGCCAACACCGTCGTCGAGGCCATCTCGCGCCTCTCCTCGTCAGGCGTGGCGAGTTTTCTTGCGGTCCTGAAGCGCTTCGGTGCGGCCAATCCCGGTCCCCTGTCCTTCCCGGTCCCGGGCTGGACGCTCGCCCTCGACCTGCCGGTCGGGCCACGCGCGCTGCCGCGCGTGCTCGACGACCTCGACTCGATGGTCCTCGAGGCCGGCGGTCGGATCTATTTCGCCAAGGACGCACGTCTCGGACCCGAGAAGGTGCGCGCCATGTACCCGCGCCTGGACGAGTTCCTCGCCGTCAAGCACCGCGTCGATCCCGAGGGACGCCTCACGAGCGACCTGGCGCGACGACTCAACCTGGAAGGAAGTTGATCATGGAAAACGCCTTTGGACAGCCCCAGAACGTCGTCGTGCTCGGCGGGAGCTCCGACATCGCTCGAGCCATCACGAAGAAGCTCTGTAGCGCGCGCACTCACACCGTCGTTCTCGCGGGCCGCAACCAGGAGTTGCTCGACGCCGCAGCGAACGAGGCCCGAGAGTACGGCGCGACCAAGACCGACACGGTGCTCTTTGACGCGCAGGACTCGGGCAACGCCGCGCGCACGGTTGAAGAATCCTTTGACAAGGTGGGCGGACACGTGGACCTCGTGATCATCGCGGTCGGGCTCTTGGGCGAGCAACTCGACATCGAGAACAGCGCCGAGGAGGCTGCGCGCATGGTCAATGTGAACTTCACCTGGCCCGCTGCGGCGCTCGCTGAGATCCGACACCGCCTCATCAGCCAAGGCGGCGGCCGCATCCTCGTGATCTCATCAGTCGCCGCCATTCGCATCCGGCGCAGCATGTACCTCTACGGCGGCGCGAAGGCGGGCCTCGACCGGATGTGCATTGGCCTCGCGGACTCACTCGAGGGCACCGGGGTCACCCTGCAGATCCTTCGACCCGGCGTCGTGCGCTCAAAGATGACCGCGGGCTCCAGTCAAAAGGAGATCCCTTTCACCACCGGCGTCAACGAGGTCGCTGAGAACGTGATGAGGGGCCTCTCGAGTGGTGAACTCGTGATCTGGAGTCCACCGATCCTGCGCTACGTCTTTTTCGTCTTGCGCCACCTGCCCGCAAAGCTCTGGAAGTTCATCGCCGACCGGTGACCACTCGGCAGCGCTGCATCGACAACGGGGCCGATCGAATCACGTGAGTCTGAGCACGCGCCACGATGAGCACAGAATGATGGCCGTAGCGATCATTCTGCGGCTTGATGCTCGTTCTAGCCAACATTGGATGGACACGATCGAGGATCCAGGACTCTGAGGGCACGGTGTGGCAACTCGCCCAACACCGGTTTGAACCCTTCGAGGTGCAACGACGAACTGAGAGGCCCTAACCCTTGGCGGTGCTCGTGGTCGCTGAGGAGGATGTGGACGCCGTCTTCTTCAGTTCATTGCCACGAAGGCTCATCGTGAAGAAGTCACGGTTCCACCAGTTGGCGAAGTAGCGCGTGGGCGATTCCATGCCGTTGAGCAGTGGCACCGCGGTGCTGCCGTTGAGCGGCGTGCCGATCGGGCCGTTGAAGATCGAATACTGCACCCAGCCGGTGTTGATGTCGAGTTGCATCCCTCGAACCGCCCCAGCGCGCACCAGAACGTTCGCGAGGTCACTGATCGACAGCGCCGGACCACCAACGTAGACGAGTGCGCCGTCCTTGGTGACCCCGAGCCCCGAGCGCCAGACGTTGAAGGTACCACCGAGGGTGATGCCCCACTTGGGCGAGTTCTGAGCAGCGAGCCCCGGCACGGCCTTGCCGTTCTCGACAATGAGATCGAGGTTCTGTCGCACCGAGGCGACCTGGTTGGACATCTTCACGTCACTGCCCCACTGACCAACGGTCATGGTGCCGTCCTTGAAGACCACGACCGACGCCGCACCCACGCGAAGGGGCTTGATGATCCGTCCGTCGGTGTAGTAACCGCCGTTGGCGTCCTGCATACGAAAACCCGCGTTGAACGCAGCGACGAGTGTCGTCGACGCGGCCGGCGTGATGGGTGCTGAGTACTTGTAGGGGCCGCCGCCAGGGATGTAGGAGCCCGAGTAGAGCTGGGCGCGAAGGACCGTCGGGTCCATCCACGCAACGCCCACGACGTAGCTGGTGTTGACGGCGTTCGGTCGAACGAACGCCTCATAGAGACCCGGGACGCCGTTCGCGGTCTCGCGACCCGCGATGTGCCACACACCCTCTCCGGGGAGGGGATGCGCGGCGGGACTCTTGATCGGCGCGGGCGCGGGGAGGTGACCACCGAGGGGGACCTTGACCGCAGTCGGACCCGAACCGAACGAGCCCTGGGGTGGCGCACCACCCTTCTTTGGCGGATTGAGGCGGTACCACTCGGTCTCGGCCCAGGTCACGAACCTACCGATGCCGTGTGAGCGACCCCACTCGGCCACGCGCGCGGCGATGGAACTGCCGTAGCTCTGATTGGTCAAAGCGAGCGCCAGGGTCACGCCGTAGTAGCCAAAGATCGTGACCGTCGCGAGCATGAGCGCCACGATCGCGCGGCGACGCCAATAGACCCTTTGAGGTTGACGATGGTTACGTGGGGGCGCGGGAGGTCGATAGGCAGTCCGGCGAGAATCCATGGATTCCCATTCTGACACCTGAACCCGTCGGGCCCTCACAGCCTGGTAAAGGGCACTTAATAATGTTCTAAGAACGAATCAGGCGCGTCGAAGCGGGGTCATGGCGAGCACCAACTGCTTGGTGCCGTGCTCGTCGAAGTTGACCGCGGCGCGCGCGTGAGTGCCCTCGCCCTCGACACGGGTGACGACGCCTGGACCGTAGCGGTCGTGCACGACGCGCTCGCCCACCTTCAACTGCAACTTCTCCGCGCCCGTCGATCGCACCGGTGGCGCCGCCCCCGCGCCGAACGCTCGACCCTGGGTGAACTCGGTACCGCGACCAATGAACCCCTCGTCGTCGCGCATCATCGTCGATCGGCGACTGGGCAGTGTTGCTGAGAGGTCGTTCACCAGTTCTGCGGGGATCTCAGAGAGGAATCGACTCGCGATCGCGTCGACGCGATTGCCCCACTGGGTCCGACTCCAGGCGTGGGTGAGGATCAGATGTCGCATGGCGCGCGTGATGCCGACGTAACAAAGACGACGCTCCTCTTCGAGTTCGGCTTCATCAGAGAGCGCTCGACGATGGGGGAAGATCGTCTCTTCAAGGCCGGTGATGACCACGGCGGGGAATTCGAGGCCCTTGGCCACGTGCATGGTCATGAGCGAGATGGCGCCCGCTCCCCCATCGAGTTGGTCAGAATCTGCGACGAGCGCCATGCGCTCGACGAAGTCCATCAACGTGTCGTATTGGGACGCGGCGGAGGCGAGTTCGCCCAGGTTCTCGAGTCGTGAGTACGCCTCGTCGGAGTTCTCGGCGCGAAGCGCGTCGCCCATGCCCGACTCGCGCACGATCGCGTCGATCATCTCGCGCGGGCTGAGGTCGTTCGCGAGTGCGCGCAGTTCATCGAGCATGAACGAGAACATCTCTGCCCCACTCAGTGCCTTCGCCGTCAAACCCGCGGCGCTCGCGTAGTGCGACGCCTCGGCGAAGGAGAGTCCGTGCTCGGCGGCGTAGGCGCCCAGTTTGGCCTGGGCCGCGTCGCCGATGCCGCGCTTGGGTTCGTTGATCACCCGTCGAGCCGACGCCTCGTCACGGGGATTCACGATGAGTCTCGCGTAGGCGAGTGCGTTCTTGATCTCCTTGCGGTCATAGAAGCGTGTCCCCGAGATGACCCGGTAGGGGATGTTCGCGCGCAGCATCTCTTCTTCGAGGACTCGGCTCTGGGCGTTGGTGCGATAGAACACCGCCATCTGATTCCAGTCGAGGGACGCTTCAGCACGAAGGCGCCTGAGTTCGCTCGCGACCCAGCGACCTTCGTCGTACTCGTCACCCGCTCGGTACAGACGAATCCTCTCGCCCTCAGCGCCCTCGGTGAAGAGGTTCTTCGCGTGACGACTCGCGTTCTTTGAAATGACGGCGTTGGCGGCGTCGAGGATGGTCTGGGTGGAACGAAAGTTCTGCTCGAGCAGGATCACGTCCGCGTCGGGGAAGCGCTGTTCGAAC
>DAIEHI010000106.1 GCA_027355725.1 Acidimicrobiaceae bacterium | reverse complement strand
CGTGGAGCCGAGCATCAGACTGAGTCTCACTCAGCGGCTGGCGATGACACGCGAAAGGGAACTCCGGCGCTCGTCGGGGCGAACAACTCCGTGAGGAGTGCAGCATGAGTGGACTCACTAGAACTCACTCGGTTGCAACGGATGCTGTCGTTGATTTGATAACTGGCGGGCGAAGTGTGTAAGGCCGTGGTGCAACCCAACGTGCGCGGGCCTGTGACCTTGCCAACTAACTCGACGGTGACCTCGTTAAGGTGGGCGCAGGTTGGTGGATATTCCACGACCGTCACCGCGTGGAGTCGTGTAATGCCCTTTCTGAGGATGCTCGGAACTCGATCCATTGTTAGAAGTGGAGTGGTTCTTGTCACGGCTTCGCTCGTTCTGGCAAGTTGCGGCACCGCCCGCAGCACCTCGTTGAGCGCTAACTCGAACCTAGCGGCGATCACGACGACGTTCCTCAACCCGAGTTCGTTGTGCGGTTCGGACGAAGGTGACAACGTTCATCAGTCGCTAAACGGTGACTTTACGGGTTGCTTCCGTGTGCCCGCCCTGAAGGGCTCGTTGGACGTGGTGGCACTTCAGACTTACGTCAGTAGTCCGTCACGAGTGAAGCCGTCCCCGGCGACTTCGGTCGCACCAACGCCATCAGTCGGCCCCATGACGCTGACGTCGAGCACGCCAATCGCGACCCCGGGTGAGACGGTAACGCTGACGGGTCATTTCTCGATTCATCCACCGTCGGCTCTACAGCGCCAAGGTCAGACGTACGCGACGCTGTGTTGGGATGGTTGCCGGAGCGGTTTGCAAGAGCAGGCGGCACCACTTCACTGGTTGTCGTCGAGCACGTTTCACACCAGACTTGTCGTACCCGACACAGCGTGGCTGGTGACGCGAGGCGGCCTGGTGAGGGCCCATCCGCTTTCGTCGGGCAACTACCACGTGGGCGTCCAGTGCCTCATAGTTCAGTCGGGATGTGCGCTCGGTCCCGCGGAGGCGCAGACGACGATCCGCCTAAAAGCCCCCCGGCCCACGAGGTGCGTGGCCAGCGAGCCCTGTGAGACCATGTCACTGAGCGTTTCGCGGGCTGCGGTCGGCGACGTAGTCCACGTCACCGGTTGGGCGCCGTTGCAGTTGACCATTGACCAACCTTTTAGTTACGCGCTCACGGTCACGCCGACCCACGCGACGACAACGTACCCGGCTCTCTCGTTCGCCCGCAGTCAAAAGGGTGGAGGCTTCAACGTCGTTCTTTCGCCGAGGGCGCTGCGCGTGACGCCGGGTCCCACCTGGTCCAGTCTTGGTCGAGTGCCCTACGTGTCGTCGACCTATTCGGGATCGTCAGCGATCGCACCGTTGAGCGGCACGACTCGTGTCGCGTGGTGTCAACCGTCGCGAATCGTGGTCACCGGCGGTACTTCTCCGCTCAACGTGCCGACCGTCGGCGTCCCGACGGCCCTGAAGGGATCGACGCTCCACATCTTCTCGCGGCAACCGTCGAGTCCTCAGTGCGAGACGGTGCAACTGGATCCGCGCAACACCACGAGCGTCTACGCCGGCTTTAGCACTGCACAAGGAAACTCCATTCCTCCCGTCTATTTAGCGCCGCTCTATACGACGAACGTCGGGTCGACCTGGCACACCGTGCCGACGCCTCCCGGCACGTCGCTCGAAGACTTTTCCGGTTTCACGATCCAAGGTGACCAGGTCGACGCGCTCTTTCGTCAAACGAACAGTTCCGACAACCGACACGTCCCCTGGGGAACGAACGCCGGTCGCGTATCGGCAGAGGTGACGTCGAACGGGGGAGTCAGTTGGGCTGCGACGACCCTGGGCTGTCCCCCGAGCGGACCGTGCGTGTCGTTCGGTCCGTACTACTGGGGTAACTGCAACATGAGTAACGACACCCAGCCGCTGCTACTCGGGCCCCCGGGTACCACCACTACCTCGGGGGTCGAGTGGACGACGTCACCGTTGGTGAGTTCGGTCAATAGTTGCTTTCCTCAACAGCTCGTCGTCGGCTCGTCGCGAGAACTGTTCCTACTGGACCCGTCCTCGCAGTACCCACTGCAACAATCAACGAATGCGGGCCGCACGTGGGCGAACGTCGCGCTGCCGGTAATTTCGGCGGCGAACTACGGACCCGACTCCGTGCCGGCGAGCAATTCGCTGGTGCTCGCTGCGGACGGTTCACTGTTCGCCGCAATCACGACATCATCCGGGCTGACCCAAGAGCTGTTTCACCTCGAACCATCGGTGACGTCGTGGTGTCAGGTGCCCCATGCCTTTGGAGCGACGATTGCGTCGTCGGGTACGGTCGGACCTCTTCGAGTAAATGGGGCCAACCTCATGTGGAGCCAGACCGTCTACCCGAGTAGCGGTACATCAGTGTCAAGCATGCACGTTGTGCCGCTGTCAAGATTGCGGTGCTAGTTCGGTCGGCGGTTTATCTTGGAGTCCACTTTTGTTCCGCTCCCAACAACATCGTTCGAACGGCTGATCCCGTCGGTCCCATCTTTGGAATCGACGCCGACTATCGAAACTCGAGCGCCGTACCCTTCGGTGAGCGGGTCACCGGCGAGGTCGAGGATCTCGTTGACCACCGTGATAAGCGGATCCTTCCTACCTGTCGCCACCAACGTCCGCAATCCTTCGACCGGTCGTGGTCCAAATTCACCATCAACGTCTTCAGCTTTGCGGGCCAGCCACTTGCCGCTTCCCGTCCACGGCGTAGGCTAGAGGGCGATTGAAGCGTGGGGCTCTTCGCGGGGGTCCACGCAGAAGTCCCGCTCCCGTAGCTCAGGGGATAGAGCATCGGTTTCCTAATCCGAAAATTGATGTGGGAGAAACTGGGAAACGCTGGAAATTCGGGCTTTTCACTGGCCCTAAATGGGTCAACGCGCAATCGTGTTGCGGAAATATGGAGCAACATTGGAGCAAAAGCGAGGAGAGGAATTTGCCTCTCGGTGGTCATTGAACTACTACAAATAGTCTTCAGGAAACCCAGCCCGATTCACTACTTTGGCCTCACGTCGAGATTGATTGAGCGTTGATGGTGTAGTTCCACTCGCCGTGGAAGTCGTGCGGGGCGAGTGGCAACGCCGCGAGTTCACGGTCGCTGATCTTGACGCCTTTGGGATACCAGCTCGGGTCATAGTCCGCTTGGATGGAGAGACCCGTCGAGGTGGAGGTCGCCGAGATCAGTTCGATGATGGTGCGAAGACTGGTCAGTGGTTTGCCGCGCCAGTTCATGGTGATGAAGCTGAACATGCGGTGCTCGATCTTGTTCCACTTCGACGTGCCCGGAGGGTAGTGACAGACGGTGATCGAGAGTCCGGTCTCTTGTGCCAGTCGAGCGAGCTCGACCTTCCAGGCACGCACGCGGTAGCCGTTGGACCCACCGGCGTCGGCGGTGATGAGGAGTTGCTCGGCGTCGGTGAATCGCTCGGCGCCCATCTGGTGCCACCATCGCCGGATCGACTCGACCGCGAACTCAGAAGTGTCCGCGGTGTCACCGACGTTGACCCAGCCCTCGTTGTTGGCGAGGTCGTAGACGCCATAGGGGATGGCTTTGGCGTACTCGCCCAGTTCGGGGTCCTTGAAGTCGTGCACGCTGACCCGTTCGGGTGATCCGAGAAGCGCCCATTCGGCGCCCCCGTTGGCGAAATTCCCAATCAACTCCTTCTTCTTCGAGTCCACGCTGATAACCGGTTGACCCCGTTGGATGAAGGACGCCGCCGTGTCATTTAGATAGCGGAACTGCGCGTCGCGGTCGGGGTGTTGACGTCCCTCGCTGACTTTGGCGTTGGCCTGCAGGGAGTAGCCGAGCAGGTGCAGCAGTCGCAGCACCGTGGCCGAGGAGACCGTGAAGCCCCGCCTCGCCAACTCCTCGGCGAGCTTCACCGAGGACTTCGATGTCCAGCGCAACAACGACATCGGGTTGCCCCGAGTCTCGGGGTTCACCAGTTCATCCAGTGTCGCAAGGAGCCCGGGGAGTTTGTCGATCTTCTTCTTGTCGCCGCCACCGAGCGCGCGAAGACGCGACGAAGGCTCGATGTCTGCGCCAACTTCATACTCGCCTTTGGTCACCGTCGTGCGCGACAGGCCCGACGCGAGCGCCACCACGCTTTTGCCACCACGTCCGAGCATCTCTGACATCGCTCCCGCCACCACGCGGCGCTGGACCTCGTTCATATGGGGCAGCACTACGTCGAAGTAACGAACGAGTCCTTCTTCGGTGACCTCCACACGTTCATTCTACTCTGCCTATTCTAACTTGCAGTGGACCCTTTCACTTGGGCAATTCAAACCCGCTCGCGGAGCCTTCGGGCACTGGCCCGCCGGCTGGGGGATAAAAGTCCTCCCTAAACCGTGGTGATTGGGACGATAGTCATACGGAAAATGTGTAAATACCCACGAAAGTCATCCTTAATACGTGAACGGCCACTATTATGTAGGCGTGGACAGACGAGCACTCCGCTCACTTGAGGCGTGGAAGAACGACCGGGCGCGCAAGCCCTTGGTGCTGCGCGGCGCGCGCCAGGTCGGCAAGACCTGGCTGCTGCAGGAGTTCGGACGTTCCCACTACGAGCAGGTCG
>DAIEHI010000102.1 GCA_027355725.1 Acidimicrobiaceae bacterium | reverse complement strand
TCGGACGTGAAGTCCCTCTTAGATCGCCATCCAGCGGATGCACAATGGATGGAGTCGTTGAAGCAGGTGCGTGATCTTGTCGTCGCTGCGGAGCGATTCTGAGTCGTCTCCTCCTTGACACCACTTTCTTGATCGATGCCGAACGGTCACAATTGAATCTTGATGACGTCATCGAAGATGAGGATGACGTCGCAATCTCCGCTATTACGGTTGCGGAGATTCAAGTCGGTGTCGAGTTGGCCACCGGAAAGACCAGACACCGCCGAATGGAACTTCTCAATGAAGTGGTGTCGCTGATTCCGATTCTGGACTATGACGCCGCGGTCGCCAGAGCTCATGCCCAACTTCTGGTGATGGTCCGCAGGCAAGGGCGTCCTCGAGGTGCCCACGATTTGATCATCGCGGCCACGGCGCTGTCATCTAGTCGATCGCTTGTCACCGCCGATGAGATAGCCTTCGTTGATCTTGGTATCGCCACGATTTCATATCGGTAGTGCTTTCATTGACTTTCGCAGGTCGCCAAATCGAGGTTGCACTTCGGCGGCGACGGGCCTCCGACGCCATCTAGAAGGTTCAGAAAATGAAAGGTACGAGCATCCTGCTCGTACGCTTGTACTCAGGGTATGCATCAGGAAACCGTTCAGTCAAGAATCGCTCCTCGACGATCGCGCTGTAGACGAAATAGATCCCGACCAAGCACACGACTGTTAGCCACGACCAGTTCAGTCCTGTCGCAGTGCCGACGCCCGCGACCAAGATCCCGGAGTAGATGGGATGGCGCACGAGCCGGTAGGGGCCACTGGTCACCAACTCGGGTTCGGTCTTTTGCGACATCGGAGTGCCCCAATTGCGTCCGATGTGGAGCCGAGCCCAGATCGCGAATCCCAGCCCGAGAACAAAGAGAAAGATTCCGACGACGGTGCGCAACGGGTCGGTGGTGAGATCACCACCTTGAATTATTCGTACGCGGAGCAAGAGAATCGCCAGAACCCAGATCACAACGCGGGCGCGCACGTCGTGAGACCAAGCAGGGCGACCTCTCTTCATCGAAAAGGCCGCGACAATCCAATAGATCCAGAACGCTGCCCAACCAATTCCGTAAAAGAGTTCAACGACGTGCATCGGGTTCATCCTCTCACGCATCCAAAGTGGAAACCGGCGGCAAATTCAGCAGGATTTGGTGCTTGGTGGCTGTAACACGAATCCTCACGCGCGGACTGCATAGGTTTCGAGTGCGAGAGGGGCCCGCCTAGACACCTAAGTTCGCAGCGATTCGAGACACGCACCGTTCACCTTTCAGACTGACCTACGCGGACTAACGGGGTCGAACGACCACTGTGCGCACCTCGTCCGACGTTCGGCCACGATACGTGTCACGAGTAGGTGCGAGTTGGAGAATCACCGACTCGTGAATCGAGCCTCGGCCGTCCTCGGGCGAAGCTTCAAGGCAATTTCACCGCTCTCTCTCACCAACCCAGAACGAGCACTGATTATGACGAAGACTGAATAGTTCCCGTCAAAGGGAATCAGATTCACGCTTGAGGCGCTCTGCCATACGGGCGAGAAGGTCACAATGTAGACGGGAACGTTGGTGACCGGGGGCACGTCGCCGGGCTCGGTGAGAGAGCCAAGAGATTCAGTCACCCGTGTTGCCGCCGAAGTGCGGCCAGTAAGTGAGCGCTGAGCAAGGGCCATCGCCTGGCGAGGGCTGATGCGAACATCTGGTACTTGAGAGAGGTTGAGAGGTCTGAACTCGTCCCGATGAAGGGTCAACCTCCAAGGTGGCGGCAATTGATGAAAAGTACCCATATATCCCGGGCCGGAGTAGGTCTCCGGTCCCACACGCACGCTGAAGATCACGACGATGGAGAGCACGGCGACACTCACAAGGATTCGGAAAGCGCCATCCTTCACGATCAGGGCCCCATCGGCCGATCTGGTCGGGCGCTCGAAGTGATAATCGAAATGAGTGCCAAGGAGAGAGCTGAATAGTGATGTCGATTCATTGGCATGGCGCGGTAACCCCTCATGGTCCTCGTCACAGTCTCTGCGATTGTTCTGACCGAGCGCCACTTGAATTATGACGATCGCACGGAGCTCATCGACTGACCAAACGAGTTGATGAGGCAGATTCCTACGTCCTTCAACAAGAGGATTGGTTCCGCAGGGTTACGGACGTGCTCCCCTGACTTTTCAAGGGTGCTGAGCACTCAAACCATCCGAGTTAGGGCCCCCACAATGAGGCTGGGGCCATATGACCAGTACGATGAGACCTCGAGCCACGAGGTGAGGTGTCCACCATGCGCAAGGTCGTCGTCTACGAATTGTTGAGCCTGGACGGCGTGGCGGAGAGTCCCGAGAGATTCTTCACCGAGTGGGACGCAGTCATGGACGCGAATCTCGCCGAAGTGATCAGCGATCAGGATGCCGTTGTGCTCGGACGCCGGAGCTTTGACGAGTGGGCTCAGTTCTGGCCGACCAGTGACGTGCAGCCCTTCGCCGACTTCATCAATGCGGTACCCAAGTTCGTCGCGACCTCGTCTCCACTTCAGCATGAGTGGTCGGATTCGAGCGTCATCGATGGTGACGTCGTGGAGGCTCTTCGTGCCCTGAAATCCACGTCGGGCGGCGCGATTGGCGTGCACGCCAGCATTTCGCTTGCGCGCGCACTGTTTCGTGCTGACGTGGTCGACGAATTGCGTCTCGTCGTCGCCCCGCGAACTGCGGGAGCGGGGCGACGACTATTTGACGGCGTGGGTCCCATTGATTTTGAAATGCAGACGTGCGCTAATTCACCAACGGGCTACGTATTGCTCACGTACACACGTTCACGCGTGGCGTAAGTCCGTGAGACCCGTTCGCTTGAGATTTATCGGGTAGTTGTTGGCACGTCGCCCCAATCGGACTCCCACGGCGCCGGTGCTCGTCGCCGTATTGCCACGGCGATCTGGCGGATCGTTGCGACAGCTACGTATCACATGTTGCGGCACAGGGCTACGGTGACGCCATGGAACTTCCGGAGCTCGTGGTCGCAGGCGCCGCACAGTGGCGGTCCTGGTTGCTCAGCAATCACTCCTCGTCAACGGGAGTGTGGCTCGTCCTGGCGAAGAAGGGCACCAGGTTTCCGACGGAGCTCTCCTACGACGAAGCGCTCGAAGAAGCGATCTGCTTTGGCTGGATAGATGGTCAACTCCATCGTCGCGACAGCGCGACGTATCGCCGCCGATTCACTCCGCGTGGAGTTCGTAGCCCGTGGTCGCAACGGAGCGTCACCCTCGCCGAACGTCTCACCATGGCGGGTCGAATGCACCGATCGGGAGACGAGGAAATTCGTCGGGCGCGGGCCGATGGCCGTTGGGACTCGGCGTACGCCGGGCAGGCGAAGTCGCAAGTCCCGGCAGACCTGGCGATGGCGCTGTCGGCCAATCCAACGGCTCAGGCGATGTTTCTCACACTCACGAGCGCCAACCGGTATGCGATCCTTTATCGACTTTCAACCACGAAGAAGGAAGAGACTCGAGCGAAGCGAATCGAACAGTTTGTTGAGATGCTGGCTCGGGGTGAGACCCTCCACCCGCAGCGCCCACGATCGATCGAGTAGCCCCCGTTGGGGATCTTCGCCTGGATGGGATATGGATATAGGGGATCGTCACCTGGCCCCTCGACGAGTGCCATTGTCAGGTTGCCACGCGGGTTGTTGTGTGGTGGTCCTAGCTCCACCATCGTGATTGCACCCACGACTTCGCTGGGCTGACTCGCCGAGTCGAGGGTGCTCCGCGGAGCCATCATGGAGCGGAGTCTCAAGTCCCGTCAGGTTTCGATTGAGATTTCTCTGGGATCGGTTTAGGGTGCGAAGTCATGAAATCAACATTGTGTCGCTACTTACAGACCGCACGCGACGTCGTCGTCTGGAAGATGGACGGCCTGTCGGAGTACGACGTGCGCCGGCCGCTCGTCGAGAGTGGGACCAATCTCCTCGGGATCGTCAAGCATCTGACCTTTGTGGAGCTCGGCTACTTTGGACCCGCCTTTGGTCGACCTATGGGACAGAAGAACCTCTGGTTTGAAGAGGCGGTCGAAGACAATGCTGACCTCTTCGCGCGCGCGGACGAGTCGAGGGAGGAGATCATTGCCAACTATCGAAGGGCGTGTGAGACTTCCGACGCAACGATTGAGGCGCTGGAGCTTGATAGCACGGGCTCGGTTCCTTGGTGGGGCGACACGCCCGTCACCCTCCATCACATCCTCGTTCACGTCATCGCTGAGACGTATCGTCACGCCGGTCACGCAGATCTCGTGCGCGAACTGATCGATGGATCGATCGGCTACGCGAGTGACGACGGTAATGTCCCTGACCACGACCGCCAGTGGTGGCAGGCGCACCGCGATCGTCTCGAGTCCCTGGCTCGTCAGGCTCCGAATTGACCCGATCGCGTCGTCAGACCACGACTGGAGCCCCGAGGTGATCGCTCGAGTCTGTTTGGGGTGGGACAGTCACCCGCTCGCCGTCACCAGCGAGCAACTCTGGTTGTACTAGGCCACGGTGAGGTCATCCAGTCGGCCGTCTACACCGTGACGGTGCGCCCTAGGTCCGCTGGGCACTGATCAAAGGAGAGCACGCATCCGTGAGATCTCTGCGGCGGACATGTGGTCGTCCTGACACTTCCACTCCACCACGCAGCTGAGGACCGACGACACTCCCGGGGTCGAAATGGTGCGAAGGAATGCCCGCGCGAAGACGCTGCGCCCCACGCTGGTCATCGCGGCCTGAAGCCGCCCGCTCGGGACGTCGGCGGAGGCCAACAAAGCCCACGTCAGGGCGACGTCGACCAGGGGATCTCCGCGCGCGGCGTTTGCCCAGTCGATGACCACTGGTCCTCTCTTCGAGAGAATGACGTTCAACGGGTGCAGATCGAGATGGAGGAACCGATCTCCCGGGCTACACGGAGCGGCCGGCAGTGAGCCTGGAGCTGCTAGGAGGTGGAGGGAATCGTGTAATTGCGCCAAGTCGCGGGCGAAGCTCGTGAGTCTCCACGGCCGCGACGCGATGGCCTCGATCATCGTCGGTCCTTCGATCTTCTCCATCACCACGTCGACACCGTCATCGCTCATCTCCATGACGTGAGGAACAGGGTAACCGCTCGCGTGGGCGAAGACCATGGCGTCGACTTCGTGCGCCTGGGAACGCCCGCTCCTTGATCGCCGTAAGACCGAGAACTTGTCGTATTCGTAGATGTCCGCGTCACGCCCCGACGCGATCAAATCTCCCGGCACGTGCACGGTCGGAGCCTAGTGATCATCGATCGGGACGCCGTCGACTGTACCGTGGGAATCCTGCTCTACCGAGTGGAACTACTCGACTTCTATGTGCGTCCGCAATCGACGCGTCATTGCCTCCACTTCCTCCGCGCCACCTCGACGCGCGCCCTCCCACTCGTCGACCCTCATCCATGGGATATCGGCGGGGGTTTCGGGCCACCTCGGAATGAGGTGCACGTGGAGATGAGATGCGCCATGTCCGATCGTGGCTAAGTAGACCCGCTCGGCACCTTCGGACTTGAGCGCCGCGGAAGCGACCCCGATCGCCTCGCCCATCGCCGCAGCTTCGATTGATGCAAGTTCCGCGAACGAGGGCACATGGCGACGTGACGTCACGAATAGGTATCCGAGATAGGGACGCTCGTGATCGGGCAACGGGGGACAGTGGAAAGCGACGACGTGGCGATTGTCCAGCAGGAATCCTCCAGGGAGTGCGACGTCTCCCGAATGCTCTCGACAAACGAGGCAGGTTGTAGCGTCGTCCATTACCCGGACCTCCTCGAAATGATTCCGCGCTCGACGGCCCCTAGTTCGGCATCGATTGGCTAATGATTGGAAGCGTTCGGCGCGTGTCGCACGATTGTATCGATCGAGGGCGCAGGCTGCTGGGGAGAACGCAAGATTCAACGTTGGCCGGAGATTAGCGGAGTTGGAGTCCACCGACTTACGGCAGAGCGTCCGTTGGCGCCGCCGCGACGGAGGGTCACCCGATGACGATCGAGCCCTTTGACGTCACCAGAAAGGGCGATCGATAGGTGAGGGAGATCGTCGCTCCTCTCTCGATCTCACACTCGATCTCGTCGGCGCCCATATCCTTTGCCCACAAATAGTGAAAGCCAATCCGAATACGGTGCCGACCCGGAGCGAGGTTGAAGAAGTGAGTTCCCCACGGTACGACCATCGTCTCCTCGTCAATTGAGACATCGGTCTTGAACGTCCAGAAGAGCCACGCGAGTGGGAACCTCTGGGTGGTGATGAAAACCCCAGACTGCGTCGAAGGCGGGACCGTCATCTTGATTGAGCGTCCATGGACGACAGGGTACCGTCTTCTCGAGCTCGACCCGTGAGGCGCAACTCACCCCATATGAGACAGCGAATCGAGGCGTGGGGGCGCACGGATCGGTGAGTGGGTACTCGAAAGCCGGGCACGGTAGTAAGGCGCTCGAGAGGTAACCACGCTTGGTCGCTTGGAGGGCCGTGGGGTCTGACTGTCGGCACATACGCCGATACGATGACCCCGATGCAGTACCTGGCCCTCTTGCGCGGAATCAATGTCGGTGGACGGACCATGTTGATGGCCGATCTCAGGGCGTCATTCAAGGAGATGGGTTTTCGCGATGCAACGACAGTCCTGCAAACGGGCAACGTAATCTTTACCAGCGAGTCGTCGGTGGCTACCTTGAAAGGAATGATCGAGGCTGGCCTTCACCAGCGATTCGACTATCCGGCCCGGGTGCAGGTTTACAGAATGTCGAAGGTGCAAGAGATCGTCGAGGCATCTCCCTTCGACGGCGACGACGCTGAGCGTCACAGCTACGTCGTCTTCTTCGAGGAAGGTCGTGAACGATCATTGATCGCTGAAGTCGCGGGGTTGGACGCCAGTGTCGAACGTATCGCGCTCGGCGACGGCGTGATCTTTTGGCAGGTCTCTAAGGGAAGCACTTTGCACAGTGGTTTCGCGAAATATCTCTCCAAGGCCCGATATCGGCATCTCCACACAAATCGCAACATCAACACCCTTCGAAAGATTGTCCGTGCGGAGCCGTCGTCTGACTAGACGTCAGACTCGCCGCCAAAGTTCCACATTTTTGGCGTCTGATGCCTCGTGATCCTTCGCACGGGAGTGAAGGAGGCAACGAACGGATCATTGCGATTGGAGCGCATCACAGCAAGTTCTCAGACGGTTCCAACGACGACGCAGTTAGGTTGGCCACGAGGGTAGGCAACTGCGAAGGGAGGCACGTCACCATGGAAATTGTTAGGAATCCCGATGGAAGTCTGGTGGTCCCGGTGCCGCCGACGCGACATCATGACACTGACTCAGAGGGCAACGACGTGGTTGCAGAGGGGCCGGAGGGGACCGACGCAACGACACGAGTGCTGCATCCGGGAGAAGGAGGTTACAGCGAGGCGCTGGCTGAGTGGGACCTCCAACAGAATCCGGATCGGGAACCCGTGGTTTCGACGGCGAGTGGACGCGAACAAGCGATGAGGATCGTTCACGACGTCGCATCGTCGCCCGACCACGACGTCGCGGGCGCTCTCGAGAACGCGCACGATTCGCAGGCAAGCGGAGAGGCGCTTCGTCACGTTCTGGTGGGCGGAACGCACTCCGTTGAAGCTTTCGCGATCGAAGTGGCCGACGCTGAGGGTGGAGAACCTCTGGCGGCACATGTCATGACCAAGATCATTGGTGAGGTTTTGGCAGAACTGGATTCTTGATGTCATCGCGCGAGGGCGCCGCGGCCTCCAGAGCGTGGTGGCGACGCCGTGCGAGCGTTGCGATCCTCACCGCGTTCGCCGTCTTGGGCATCGTTGTTGGAGAAGCGTTTGTGGCGACGCCGCGACTCTCGTGGACGGCGCTCGCCCGCGCCAGTGCGGATCAGTTGCGAGCCGAAAGTGCTATTCACCTCTACGCGGTGAATGGTCGTGCCTTTGGCGTGCTCGGCGCGTTCCACGTATTGACCTTTGACACGTCACGCTTCGAGTTCCAGATCGGACTGGCGCATCACGCGATTGACGGCGGTCGTCAGACGCCGGGCGCCATATGCCAGGCCACCGCTGGTTGCGTGGCTGCGGTGAACGGGGACTACTTCGACATGACGCCCTTCGGAACTCCAGATCCCGGTGATTCGGTGGGAGGCGTCGTTCGGGCGTGCGCGCTGATCCACACACCAGAGATATCCCATCAGCAAGTCGATTTGAGCAACCAGACTGTCAGCGAAGGTCTGAATTGGCACGCCTCACTGACCATTGACGGTGTCGTTGTGCCGGTCACTGCGATCAACCAGGAACTTCCCCTGGCCTATTCGAATGTTCGACTCCCGTTGACTGGGACGTTGCTCTATGAGGCTCCCTACAAACTTCCTGTCCCGTCCAAGGGAGAGCGTGTGATCGACGAATTTACCGACGGTGGCAGTCCGGTAATACCAACGACGATCAACACGACGTCTCAACTCGTGCTCGTCAGCCAGACCCAAGGACCCGTACGGGTGAAGTCGGGAGAAGTGGATGTTTCAGCGGCTCTCGGGTCCCCCTTGGCCTCGTTGCAGATCGGCCAGACCGCGACGCTGACGACGACGTCGACGTCGGGGTGCAACGACGTCGGCGGACACCCGATACTTCTCGACCACGGGATCCGCGTACCTGTGTCCCGCGCGGATACCTACATGGCGACGCCGTCTGCGCGCAGCGTCGTGGGCTGGACGTCGTCGGGAGAAGCGGTCGTTGTCGTGGTCGACGGTCGAGACGGTGTATCGGGAGCCACGGCCAATCAGCTTGACAATCTCCTCGAGTCGCTGGGCGTTGTGACCGCGCTCAATCTCGACGGCGGCTTGTCGTCGACTCTGTACGTCGGTGGGCGAGTGGTGAACCGTCCGTTGCACAATGTTTCGCGCCCCGTGTCCACCGCGCTGCTCATCATGCCCATCTCACGTTGATGTCCGTGCCGATCGGCGACTGACGTGTCACCTGTCGCGCGACCAACGTCCGCTTCTCTCACCGAGTGGTGGATGGGGGGCTCTGGCGGCGAACGCGAGTTCTACCAGGTCGTTGCACGTGGAGAGCTTGCGACTGCGGCGCGCTGCGTGTCCGGCCGCCCCCGCATTCACGGGAAGCGGGGTCGGCCGGCGAGCGCTAGTGACGTCGGAAGGTAATTCGAGTCGCTGTCGCGTCGTGGCCACTGGCGTTGCCGACGGAGATCTCGCAGCGATTGAGGTTGTTCGGCCGGGTTCCGCACATCCCTGTTCCCACCTTGCCGGTGTGCACACGAAAGACGAGGGACCCGAACGCGCCTCGCGCATTGGCGACGACCGGCTTCGCGTTGGCGACGTCACACCCGGCCTGACCCCTCGCACCGACCAGGCACTCGACGACGTACAGATGGTCACCTGGCGTGAAGCCCTGGCCCGTGATGCGCACGGCCTGATTGTTGCGTAGTCCCGACTGGGGATGCACGAAGACGTGGCGCGGCACGTGGTGGGTCACCTTCACCGTGGTCGTCGTAGTACTCGTAGTGGTGGTGGGCATCGCGAAGCTGATCAGCGCCACCCCTCGGTCGGCGCCGGTGATGTTGGCCACTGCAATCGCGCAGTTGGACAGGTCACTCGCCGAGGTGCCACACGTTCCACCATTACCGGTCGAGCCGATCTGTCCAGTGATCACGACGAACGACGTCGTCGGCAAGTTGCCGGAACTGTCGATGGTGGCCGGAACCGCGCCCGCGGTGTCGCAGCCGGACTGATTGGTGGCGGTGGCGAAGCACTCAATGACGTAGACCTGGTCACCGGGGGTGAACCCATTGCCCGTAACCTGAACGGTCTGGTTGTTGGTGAGATCGGCACTTGGGGTCACCGTGATCGCCGGGCCCGCTGTTCGTGGTGCATCGTGGGCCGACGCCCCGATGGCGCCGTAGAGCGCCCCACCGGCCGACAGCGCGACCACTGAGAGGCTGACTAGAAATCTCCTCATTGCTTCCTCCCCTGTTGTGCGGCGCCACCGTGGACGCGTCGCTAGTGGTGGAGGCTACCTGCGC
>DAIEHI010000073.1 GCA_027355725.1 Acidimicrobiaceae bacterium | reverse complement strand
GGCGCACGCGGCCAGGGCTCAGTCCGCGAGTTCCTCTCTCCAATGGCACTACCTACAGCGACGTGGAGTTGCCCAGCCGCCGAAGGGCCGCTGAATCGTGATGAATCGGCCTTGGCACTCCCTTACAACACACGGCGTGCGACGCGTGTCCGCAGCCACCAATAGGTCGCTGCGGTCGTTAGCGGCGGCGTCCTCCGCGTCGTTGATTGCGGATTCCGAAGGTTTTCGTACACCCGTTGCGATTGATTTCGTACAGCGATTCCGGAGTTTTCGTACACCCCGAAAGTGGTTGACGCCGTCGCTGACGTGAGGTGAGGGCACCGACAACACTTCTTTGATCTGTCCAAAGATCGAAGGAGTTGCCGGTGCCCCGTCCCCATACAACCATGCGAAAGATCCGAGATGTTCTTCGACTGCGACTCGGCGACCAACTGAGTCTTCGCCACGTGGCGTTGTCGCTGGCGATTCCTCACACGACGGTGGCCGATTACGTGCGTCGCGCCCGCCTCGCCGGCATCACCTCGTGGCCGCTGCCCGAGGAGTTGAGCGACGACGACGCGCTCGAGGCCCGACTGTTCAACGCGCCCCAGAACTCTCCGAAAGTTCGCCCCGAACCCGACTTCGAGGGAATGAAGAGAGAACTCGCCCGAAAGGGCATGACGCTCATGCTGCTCTGGGTCGAATACCGCGAGGAGCACGCCGACGGCTACGAATACAGCCAGTTTTGCCTGCTCTATCGGACCTGGCGCAAGAAGCTCGACGTCACCATGCGCCAAGACCACAAGGCCGCAGAGAAAATGTTCGTTGACTTTCCCGGACTCACCATCCCGATCTACGACGAACGCGATCTGACGGTGAGCTTTCGCGCCGAGCTGTTCGTTGCGGCGCTCGGCGCATCGAGCTACCTCTACGCCGAGGCGCTGCGCTCTCAAGAGCTCGTGCACTGGTGTCACGCCCACGAGAACGCCTTCGAGTTCTACGGGGGTTGCCCCGCCTTGGCGATTCCCGACAACTTGCGCTCCGGAGTCACCAAGGCGCATCGCTACGAAGCGGACGTGAACGCCACCTACCAAGAGATGGCCCGGCACTACAACGTGGTGATCATCCCGGCGCGGCCTCGACGACCCCGCGACAAGGCCAAGGTCGAAGCGGCGGTCCAGGTGGCAGAACGGTGGATCATCATGCGCTTGCGCAAGGAGCGCTTCACGTCGTTATCGACGCTCAACGATCGCATCGCTGAGTTGGTCGAGGTGATCAACCGGCGACCCTTTAAGAAGATGGAGGGCTCGCGAGCGAGCGTCTTTGCCGAGATCGACCAACCCGCGCTGCGCCCCCTACCCGCCACGCGTTACGACTTCGCCACCTGGACCAAGGCCAAGGTGAGCCTGGACTACCACCTGCAAATTGATCGCAACTTCTACAGCGTTCCCTACACCCTCGTCGGTCAGATTCTCGACGTGCGCGCGAGTGCCAACGTGGTGGAGATCTTCTCAAAGAACCGTCGCGTCGCCAGCCACCAACGCAGTTACTTAAAGACCAAAGCCGTCACCGATCCCGCGCACATGCCCTCGAGTCACCGACGCCACGCCCAGTGGACCCCGAGTCGCATCGTTGCCTGGGCGACCAAGACCGGGCCCTCGACGGCTGCGTTCATCGAAGAGCTTCTGCAAAGTCG
>DAIEHI010000089.1 GCA_027355725.1 Acidimicrobiaceae bacterium | reverse complement strand
GGGCAAGTACACCGGGACGATCGCCATGCTGTGGTCGTCCACGGGCGTCAAGGCGACGGCGGTGACCGGCAAGGGCACTGGCACGTATCTCGGCGTGAGCAAGCTCGCGGGCGCCGGTTCGGCACCCGCGTCCAACACCTGTGACCCGCTCACTGGCACCGGCACGCTCATTGGCGCGGGCAGCAAACTCCTGCTCAAGATCATCGCCCCGGCGACCTCGCAGGCCTGTGCCGCGGGCCAGGCCGCGCCGACGTCGGTGAGCGTCAAGGGGATCGCCAAAGTTCTCTCGGGCACGGGCAAGTACAAGGGCGTCTTCGGTGTCTTGAAGTTCACCGGGTCGTTCTCGATCAAGGCCACCACCGCGGGATCCAGTGAGACCGACGCGTTCAGCGCAGCCCTAAACGGCGTGTTGAGCATCAAGAAGTAGTGCCGAGACGATTCGATAGAGGAGGAAGAAGTATGAAGCGAGTAGTAGCAGTTGTAACCGCGGGGATGTTGTCCCTGAGCGGCGCGGCCATCGTGGGCATGGGAGCCGCATCCGCGGACACCACCACCACCACCGCGCCAACCACGACGACGGCCCCAACGACCACCGTCGCTCCGACGACGACGACGTTGGGCCCGCCGATTCAGGGCGCTAACCCGCTGCCGGTCTACATGCAGGTGGACACGGTCGTCGGCGGTGGCGGCACTGGCATCTTGAAGGCGCCGGTCGGCTGCGCCATGACCAATGAGTTCTACGTTGGACAGACCGTGGTATTCCGGATGTCGGGTGTCAACGTTGCCACGGGTGGCACGCCACTCACTCCGGCAACCGTGAAGAGCGCCAACGTGGTGGTCCCGGGCATCGCCACGCCGTTCCCAATGAACTACGGCAACCACGGTACCGTTGCGTTCTGGACGTACGGATGGAACACCGCGTCGTACCCGACCCTTGGGGTCGTGAACTTCCAGATCGTCGTAGCCACGAAGGCGGTTCCGGCGGTCACGAAGCTTCACCGTGTCAAGGTCGGCACGAAGTGGGTGATGCGGCGCTACGTCGTGAAGCCGGGCGTTAAGAGCCAGACCTACACCTTCACCCAGGCCGGCACCGCGACGCCGTCGCAGCTGACCCTGAACGCAGTCCCGAAGGTATAGCAGCACTTGGGAGTAGCTGCCCCCGGATTGCCCCGGGGGCAGCTACGCACCAAACCACCGACGTTGAATTCGCTGGCGACGTAACGCTACCCCCCCGAAAGGAAATCCATGAAATTGACCCGTCACGACCTTCGAAGGGCGTGGGCGCTCGTCGCAGCCGGCGCACTACTTCCATTGGCGATCACGACAACCACGAGTGGGGCCGCTGATACGTCCTCACCCCTGATTCCAACGAACTTGACCGCTCCCGCCATCCCCAATGTGGCGTCACTGGCGGGGCCGGTGACGCCGGCCTTCACCCTGAGCCCATCGATTGGCAACCTCACGGTGACGCCGAATCAGGGCGTTGAAGGTTCGCCCCTGACGATTTCAGGAAGCGGACTGCCCGCGTCGACCAGCGTGGCGATTGCGTGGTCCACGTCGAGCGTGACCTGGGTGCTGAGTCCCCAGCCCGACACGGTCAACTACCTGGGCCGCACTGCAAGCAACTTCTTCGTCACCCTGGCGACGGTGACGACGAGCGCTAGCGGCAGTTTCAGCTACACCACGAACGTGCCCGTCGACTTCGGCGGAACCCACGACATCTACGCCGTCGTGAACAACGTGGCACTCGACCACGGCGGCTACGAACTCCTGCGCACGGTGACCATCTCGCCGACGCACGGTCCGGTCGGCACGCCAATCCACATCACCTACACGGGAATGGGCGCGACGCTCTACACCGGTGGCGCGGCGGTCCTCTACGACAACCACTTCACGGGTGAGTTGACGGCGAACTGGACCCGCGGCACCGCGACGACCACGATTCGCGCGGTCGGCGCGGTCGGGTCGCACCTGATCCAAGTGGCCGACGCGCTTAGCTCGATGTACATGAACATCATCCAGTCCCCGGTGCCGTTCGCGAACGGCGGGGTGGCGACCTTCACGGTTACCAAGGGCACGCCTTCGATGACCCCCTACATCACCTGGCCGACCTCGGTTGCGCCGACACTGAAGCTCGTCACGACGCTCTCGAATGCCGGACTCGACCCGCAGTCGAGCGCGGTCGCGACGGCGGCGCCG
>DAIEHI010000042.1 GCA_027355725.1 Acidimicrobiaceae bacterium | reverse complement strand
GCCCACGAGGCGCGCGTCGCCTTAGAGCTCGACGACTTCAACCGGATCGCCGCGCGCGTGCCGCACCTGGCCGACACCAAGCCCCACGGCAAATTCCACATGGCTGACATTGACAAGGTCGGCGGCGTCCCGGTCGTCTTGCAGCACCTGCTCGATCACGGACTTCTCCACGGCGACGTCTTGACGGTCTCGGGCAAGACGATGGCCGAGGACCTCGCCGCCTACGGCGCGAAGAAGCCCGACGGCGTCGTGATCCACCCCCTTGACCAGCCCATCCACGAGCGAGGCGGCATCGCGGTTCTCACGGGCTCTCTCGCACCCAAAGGAGCGGTGGTGAAGGTGGCCGGCATCGACAATCTCACGTTCACCGGTCCCGCGAGGGTCTTCGACGGCGAGGACGCTGCCATGGCCTCGATCATGGCTGACGAGATCAAGGCCGGCGACGTCGTCGTGATCCGTTACGAGGGTCCCAAGGCCGGACCGGGAATGCGCGAGATGCTGGCGGTGACCGGGGCGATGAAGGGCGTGGGACGCGGCGGCGACGCGGCGCTCGTCACCGACGGGCGCTTCAGCGGAGGCACCCATGGATTCTGCGTGGGCCACGTGGCGCCCGAGGCGCTCGACGGCGGGCCGATCGGACTGGTCGAGGACGGTGACCTCATCGAGATCGACGTCACGACGAATTCGATGAACCTGCTCGTCGACGCGGACGTTCTCGCCGAACGTGCGAAGAACGTAAAGCCCTTCGTCCCTCGCTACACGACGGGAGTCCTCGAAAAGTTTGCGCGCTTGGTCCAGGGGGCCGAAAAGGGCGCAGTCACCTCCGCGTAGCGACGCTCGCCCGGCCTGTCTCCGCCGTGCTCGATCACGGTTTGCGAGACTGTGGCGACGGCCCAGCGCTCTACGTCAGTGACAGCCCGTTTCCGCCAAAGACGACCGATCCCGACGCGCCGCCGATCCCTGGTCCGCCCCCGGCACCACCGTTGGATGATTGCGTCCCGAGATTGACCACGTAGGTAACGGTCCCGGAAGTGCTCGTGGGTCTGCCACCGGCCCCGCCGGTTCCCGGTCCATCGGTGCCACCACCGTCACCGCCGTTCCCACCGGCGACGGCCACGATCGAGGTGGCGGGGGCACCTTGGAGGTATAGGCACGTCATCGCGCCGCCGCCACCACCACCACCGTTGTTGGCGCCTCCCGCGGCACCGGCGGTGCCACCGGCACAGCCCGTACCGCCTATTCCGGCGCTACCACCGTTCAGTGAGTCTCCCGGTCCACCACCCCCGCCCACGACGACGGTGAAGTAGGTCACGGAGTTGCTGGAGGGCAATGTCACGGTCCCGGTGGCAGACGTTCCACTGGTACCGCCGATGCCACCGGTTCCGCCGCCACCACCCCCGCCCGCTCCCTCGAGCGAGAAGGTGAATGACGTCACGTGTGCGGGCACGCTCAGGGTGTAGGTGCCTTGCGTCGAACTCGAGACCGAAGTGGGAGTCGCGGAGGTGCTCGCCACCGCCCTCCAGCCACCGTCGAAGTAGCTGATCGTCCAGGTGTAGGTAGTCCCCGGGGACAGGCCCGTGACCGAACAGCCGCTCGCCGGCTCAGAACCCGCGCACGATCCCGACACCGAACCGGTTGGAGTCGTCTGCGTGATCGTCCAGTTCGTCGGGATGAAGTTCGCGGGCGGCGTCCAGACCAGTTGGGCAGAGTTCGCGGTGACCGAGTGGGCGGAGAATCCTGACGCGGGAGAGATGAAACCGGCGGCGAACGTGTCGCTTTGACTCGTCGTCGCGGAATACAGCGCCCCGGCGGCGCTGGAGGTTGCCATCACCAGACCCACGACGAAGAGTGCCAATTGACGACGCCGCGATGACAAATGCGACCGAGCCACGGAACGAAAACGAGTCGTCAATTCCATTGCAGTCCCGTTGAACACTGGGCGCCCGCCTGGCACACCGCGGACGGCGGGCCTGCGGGAAGAGGATTGTTGTTCGACTGCACGGCGTGCACGTTCATGATGACGACGGCCGTCGAGTTTTCGTACGCCGAAGTGGAGCTGAGCGGCAACGCGTAGTCGATGGAGAACGTGTCGCTAAAGCCGTTCGTGACGGCGGTGGGGTTCACCAGCAGGTCGTTCACTTGGTAGCAGGAATAGGCCGAGATGTTGTAGGGCGACGCGCAAGGAACGCTTGAGATCGTGCTCGATCCCGCGCCCGCGCCCTGACTCGTGAACGTCGTGCCGTTGACGAACACCGTGTTCGCGCTGTCAGTCACCCGTAGCTGGAGCCCGTTCGCAGTTGCGTCAAAGAGTGGCGTTGGCGTCGTTCCCGCGGGGGCTCCCGACGCCACCGAGCCGGACTTGGTGGCGATGAGGAGGTCAATCCCCAGGTAGGCCGGATTGGCGCCGGTGTAGGTGACCTTGAGAGTGCAGGGCTGATCAACGCCAGGCGAGGGTGTCCAGCCCGTGGACGAGTCGCCGGGCAGCAGCGCGGCCGATGGTGCGACGCCGCCAGCGCGAAGATTGCAGACGGTGCTGGCCGTACTGCCGATCGAGACGTCACCCGAGGTGAACGTGCTGGACTGTTCACCGGCGACCCCACTCAACAGGGCGACGGTTACTCCCGCGACCAGTGACAGGGACGCGAGGAGTGTCGCCACCACGCTCGAACGGGAGAGGAGTCGCTTCACCGCTCGTCCTTACGATGCAGCTGCGCGGGTCGAACTGGCGACACGACGGAGGTCGCCACCGAACGCGCGCGAGCAGAGCGCGTGCTTCCTGAGGTGGTGCTCTCGGTCAGTCGTGGGCGGTGCATTGTCAGCTTCCTAACTCCAGTTCAAGATTCCGTTACACACGTCACCGGCCGTGCACCCGGACGTCGTTCCGTTATGGCTGGCCTGGACGGCGTGGACGAGCATCGTGATCGTCGAGCCGGCGTCGGCGTAAGCGTTGTTCGCCGTTACTGGCAGTGACCAGTTGATGGTGAACGTGACGGACGTGGTGGTGGTGAACGGTGTGGTGTTCACGAGCAGGTCATCGATCGAGGGCATGGTGCCCGACGCCGCCTCGCCGTTCCACTGGTCCTGGTTCATGTAGGTGACCTGAGGGCTCTGATTGTCGGTGATGCTCACCTGAAGTCCGTTCGCGGTGCCGTCGTACAGTGCCGGGGCGGCCGTCGGGATCGTGCCGGCGTTGCCCGGGGCGTAGGGCTGCACGGGACTTCCCGCCAAGGGGTTGGTGACCGCGAGGTCCACCCCTAGGTACGCGCCGTCGG
The DNA here is from genome assembly GCA_027355725.1 of Acidimicrobiaceae bacterium. Lineage (GTDB taxonomy): Bacteria > Actinomycetota > Acidimicrobiia > Acidimicrobiales > RAAP-2 > RAAP-2. The sequence continues at coordinate 3,480 of DAIEHI010000042.1, read as the reverse complement.
AGACCGTGCCGGTGTAGGTGACGACGTTGAAGGTGCACGTTCCCGAGTCACCCGGTTGGATGTTGGAGACGCTGCACGTGTTGGCGGCCGGCTGATCGAACGTCACGGTGCCGGCGGCGAATGTGCTGTCCTGTCCCGGGACGGTGGCGCTGAAGAACCCGAAGGTGACGCCCGCGACGAGTGTGGCGACGGCCCCGAGGGTGGAGATCATCCCCGCCCCGACGATCACCCGCTTCTTGGTTGACATTCTCATGTGGTGCTCCTTCGCTTGGAAGTTCTCGTGTGGGCCAACCGGCTCCACGTGGTCGACTGCGAACCTTCGTGTCTCGTCAGAGGGTTTCTGGAGAGACGTTCACGTGTCACGGCGCCTCGCTCTGGTTGTCCGGAGCGTCGGCGCTCTGATCCATTCGTTTGGCCCAGCGGAAGAGTGGGCCGGCGAGCAGCGCGAGGCACACGGAGGCGAAGAGCAGCAACGGGACCACGGGCTGGTGCAGTGCATTGAGCACGTAGCCCCCGGCAGGGATCGCAGTGCTGAAGACGCCGATCACGTCGGCGACCGGGCGGGGACTGGCGTCGGGAGCGTTGTTGGCATCGCCCTTGGTGATGTAGGCGATGGTCGATCCGGAGCGCACGACCGCGACGATCCGGTGGGTGACGATGACCGGGCTGCCCGGGCTCTCGCGAACACTGATGATCTCACCGACGCGCAGGCGGCCGGCTTGGGCGAGCGTGACGGGATTGTCGATGATCAGGTCGCCCGTGCGAATTGTTGGCGTCATGGATCCGGAGAGGACTGACATGACGGGGTGACCGAACACGTCGTACTGGCCCTTGGGTGAGAAGTGCGTGGCGACCGCGATGACCACGCTGAGACTTGCCACCACCACGAGAAGCGCGGTGAGGCCCGTTGAGATGATCGATCGGACGCGGCGCCACGTGGTGACGGGAACTCCTGTTGGACCCTCGGTCACCATCGTCGTCTCAGCGGTCATCGTGGTCATCGTCTAGCCCCACACGAAACTGCCGCTGGCGGGACAGTTCTGGCCGATAGTGGAAAGGTCACATCCCACCGGAAGCGGGTTGGGCGTTCCCTGCACCGCACGGGCGGTGAGCGTCAGCGTGGCCCTACCTCCTTCGAAGGTGTTACCCGCCGAGGTGGGGAAGAGAGGGGTGACAGTCCAGGTCACAACGGGGCTCGACGACGTGAAGTCGAGGTTTGCCGCGCCGCCGGAGTACCAGGCGGCGAGGTCATCGGGCGACGTCCAGCACGTGTCGCCCGCGGGACATGATCCACCGGTGCTGCCGGGTCCCGAAGGGACCTCGAACGAGGTGTGCCCGTCACTGATGGCGAAGGTCAGACCGCTCGAACCGGAGCCGTTGAACAGCAGTCCGCCACCTGTTCCCGCCGAGGAGGAGACGTCGACACTGAGCGAGACGTAGGCGGGCACCGAGCCGGTGTAATTCACTGCGAGGGTGCACTGGTTGAGTCCGGCGAGATCGCCCGGGGTCAGATTCGAGTACGTGCAACTTGAACTCGCCGGGGCGTTGAGGCCGAGGGCGAGCGTTCCCACGGTCGCGGTACCGTCCCCAGAGCCCGCCGAGGCGAAGAAGCCATAGGCCAGGCCCGTGACCAGTGCGGCTGAGGAAACAACGAGCGCTGCCGTCACAGTGGCGCGCCAGCGCCAGGTACGAGCGGGATTCGTCGAGCGACTCACGGCGTCACCACGGAGCAGTTGATGATCGTGTCGTGGTAGAAGGCGGCTGCGGTCCCGTGCCACGAGACTGGAGGAGTGGGCAGGTGGCAGACGTTGTCCTGGTGATCCGCGCCGTGGAAGGTGTTGTACGCTCCGGCCCCCAGGTAGATGATGTCGCGCGCGTGGGGTGAGCCGCGGTTATCGCCCTCCGATAGTCCATATCCGCTGTTGACCACGTCGTAGCTGCCACCTTGGATTGTGACGACGTTGTCACCATTACCGAGCTTGACGGAGTTGCTCGATCCGCTACCAAGAGTGACTGTGTTCGATCCGTTTCCCAAGTCGATTGAATTGCCTGAGCCGTTTCCCATGAGAATCGTGTTGTCGCCATTGCCGATGATGATCGAACTCGAACCATTGCCGGTCGTGACGTGGTCGTCACCGTTGCCCAGAGTCATCTGGTTGTTGCCACTGCCCGCGTCGACGACGTCGTCACCGTTGCCAGCGGTGATGGCATTGTTCCCGTCGCCAACGACAATGCAGTCGTCCCCATTTCTGGAATTGATCGTGTAATTGGCACCGAAAGCAGTGATGAAATCACCATCGTTGGTGCCTCGAATCGTAGGAGACGACGGCGAACCTGTGATCACGTTGTCGGACCTGCCCGAACAGCCCGTCGGGAGGCCAAGAACAGTTTGAACCAATACTGGCGACACACTTGCTAGGAAGTTTCCGTCGGTATTCGAGAAGTCGGCGGTGATCGGGTGGGTAGATGGAAGGAGGTAGGGGGGTGGCGTGCACTGCGCCTGCGAAGATGTGGCCCCGTTGCCGACGACGGGTACGTTGTCACAAATTACAGCCGACCCATCCTTGAACGTCAGAGTGCCCGTTGGGCTGCTCGGAACGGGATCCTGTCCGGAAGATGCGTGGGCAGTGATAGTCGCTGTGAACGTAACATTCTGACCGACTTGGGATGGGTTGAGAGAGGACGTGACGATGGTCGAGGTGGAGTATGGCTCGGAATATCTAGACGTTCCGGTGAATGTGAAATTGAAAAGCGCACCTTGGCATGAATTCTGATTGGTGTGAGTGTCGACGAGCGAGATGGGGACTGCGACCGAGTTCGTGCCATGCGCCGCGACGACCAACTTACCGGTAAACGTGGTGGCGGAGTAGTCGAGATTACTAAGGGGGCAGTCTGCCGGAGCGATCGCAGTCTTGATTGACATGGATAGGACGGTGATTGGCACCGCGAACGGATTGTGGGCGGTGTACCACAGGTAGCGCTTGGCCCCGGGGTAGAGCAATGCGGGAATCTGATCGGTGGGGGAGCTGCTGATGGTACTGGTGATGGTGAATCCCGACGTTGCTGAGACGTGGCTTCTTGAATCCGTTGAGGCAGATGCGGCGACGTAGACGAGCGTGGCAGCGACGAGCGCGGCCGCGCTCGCCTTACTCACAAACGTCGTCTTCTCGAGCAATCTCACACTTGTCCGTTTCCAAGTCGGTGAGGCGCCGCAGGGGCACCTCGATTCTCCAGCTGCGTTACCGGATTGCCTCCTTGATGAGGCAATCCGGTAACGCAGTGATGGCATGAGTCCTTCAACAGAGACTCAGTTGAGACACCTCGTTAGTTGGAAGTAAAGGCCAGCCCAATGGACGCACCTTGACACGCGTTCTGGTTTGTCAAAGATTGGGGCATGGAAAGACTGGCTTGTCCGATGACGTTTACCGATTGTCCCGCGGGAATCGTTTGATTGACGGTGACGGTTGCCTGAACTGGGTT
>DAIEHI010000028.1 GCA_027355725.1 Acidimicrobiaceae bacterium | reverse complement strand
GATCCTCGGGCCCGTCGGAGTGGGAAAGACGTTCCTCGCCACGGCGCTCGGTCACATCGCCTGTCGGCGTCGTTACCGGGTGCACTTCGAGCGCGCGGACAAGTTGTTCAAGCGACTGCGGGCCGCGCGCCTCGACAACAGTGTCGACGCCGAGATGCGCAAGCTGGTCGCAGTGGATCTGCTCGTGCTCGATGACTTTGCCCTGCACCCACTGGACGCCACGGACACGAATCTGTTCTACGAGTTGACCGTCGAGCGGCACCAGCACGGCGCCACGGTGATCACGTCAAACCGCGACCCGAGTGAGTTCCTCGCCCAGTTCGCCGATCCGCTTCTCGCCCAGTCCGCGGTCGATCGCATCCAGAGCGCCGCCTACGAACTCGTCATCGAAGGCGAGTCCTATCGCAGGCGCCAGCGGCCACAGATGGTGACGTCGACGTCCGATCAGGGGCCCTCTTGGAAGGGTCGGTGAGCCTCAATTGACACCAGATCACCGGTCTGGGAACATCAGAGGTGGCCGGCACGGATTGAGGGACGAGGTGGTCCCTTACTCGTGGCGGAGGGGTGGTCCCTTAGCCCTGGCGGGTGACACCCAGCCCACTTAGTGGATTAGCCTGTCAACGCCAACGAGAACGCGGTCCGACCAGACCGAAAAATGGCGAAGCCGGACTTCTCTGCCAAATTCGACCGGTTGGTCCAACCGATGGTTCGCTATTTGGCGTCGGTTCGATTCTTGCGATCCGTATCGACGTCGAAACCGAGGGCGGCATATCCGGGGAGTCTCTTTCGGTGCATCCGTGCCAGCACTGGGCTCTTAGCGTCGACGTAATCGTGGACTTCGACGGATGACTTGCCATCTAATGGTCGCAAGATCCGGCCAACGTACTGGACAACTCTTCCCCGAAACGCGATTGGGAAGGCCATGAACACTGTATCGAGCGGCGGACAATCGAACCCCTCGCCAAGGAAGCTGCCCGTTGCCGCGAGGATGAGCCCGCCACGCTTCGACGCGTCGTCCAAGTCTGCCATGACCTTGGCACGAGCCTTCTTCCCCATTCCACCCTGAAGGACGAGAGGAGTCATTCCCCTCGAAGTGAGCGCAGAGACTACCAATGAGAGATGCTCGGTCCACTGCGTCAATACGAGACAGTTTCTGCCATTTTCAACTGCTGCGACCACGTCGTCGCAGATTGCCATCGTACGGGCCTCGTCATCCACCAGTGAGCGAAACAGATCTTGGATGTGCGTGAGGTCATCACTCACTTCAAGACTCGTTGGGTGAACAATGAGCTCTCGGCTGAAGTCGTTCTCTGCGTCAATCTTCTCATCCATCCGGTGGCGAATCGGCCCGCAGTACATGGTGATCAAGCCCTGAAGCCCATCGCGTCGGTAGGGAGTAGCGGTAAGACCGAGCCACCGTCGAGCGCGAATCTGTTTGACGCATCGTTCGAACGTCACCGCCGGCACGTGGTGACATTCGTCAACGACGACGAGACCGTAGTGGCTCGACATCACGTCGAGATCCTCGCGTCGTGCGAGACTCTGCGCCATCGCAATATCGACAATGCCGGTGGTCTTGTTCCGACCTCCACCAACCTGGCCAATCTCCTTCGCGGCCAGACCCAGATGAGTTGCCAATCGCTCAGTCCATTGCTCCACCAGTGGTTTGCGATCAACGATGATCAGAGTAGGTCGTCGATGGTGCGCAATGAGTGCGCAGGCGACCACGGTCTTCCCGGCACCGGGCGAGGCCACCAGAACGCCCAGTTCGTGCGTGCTGAGTGCGCGAAGTGCGGCCGCTTGATCCTCACGAAGTTCAAAAGTAGGAGTGAACTCAATCTGCTCCGGATCCGGTCGGTTCTCGTGGACCACCAGGCGACCGCCCGCCTCCGCCACCACACCGGCTGCCTTCTCAGTGAGCCCTCGAGGAAGTAGTAGCGACTCGAGCGTTTCTCCATAGCAACGGATCATCCTCGGCGTATCCCACGTTGAGAATCGGAGCCGCTCCTTCTCGTAAAACGCCGGGTTGTGCAGTGAGGCCAAATGCTTGAGCGCCGCGAGCAGCGCCGGTGGAAGTCCAGACCGTTCGATCTCCAACATCGCCGCAGCGACGCCGACCACTGTCTCAGGCATCGTGATAGGAACAACTTCTCGAGGACGCTGAAACGTCCTTTCCTCGGGTCCCGCTCCCACCACCGGCGAGGTCGCGAGAATCGATTCGACTTCAGTCTGCGAGATTCGCATCAACGTCGAAAGGTAAGCCCACTGGTCCTCAATCGGCTTCATGGTGCCAGGGTCAAGGAATGAGGTCGTCCCACGATCTCGACATTCCTTTTGCAAAGGCAATGCAATCAAGTTGCCGAATGACCCCTTCGGCATGAAGTCCTGCGCTGGGAACAATCGGTCGTAGCTCGCGAGATCCAACTCTCCTCGAAGATTCATCGCTTCGCGGAGCAACAGAGTGCCGAGTCGCCGGGCGAGAGTCGCCGGCACAATGTCACGAAAGAAGATCCACACGTGTGCGCCGTCGCCTGAACGCGAACGCTCGAGCGCCGAGCTTATTCCCATCGACTTCGCGGAGTGGAAGTATGCGAGCGCGTCAAGCGCCCAACCTGGTCCATCGAAATCGCACGCAATGAGGCGGCAACTGTCGTCGCGGAGTAGCGGATAGAGTCCGACGTGGATCTTCCCAGCGAGGTGATCGGCGATCACGCTCTGCGTGAGTGGTAGGTACTCCCTGCCCGTAGATCGAGCGTTGGCGAAACCACCCAGAACAGCCGGCGACCAACCATGCTTTCCCGTCCTGCCACTTTCCCACCTGAGCGCGTAAACATCGTCACGACCCGCAAATAGTGATTGGAATACTTCAACCTTGGCCCCAACTGGCGCAGTGCGGTCGACTTGAAAGAGCGGTGGGTCAAACTGTGTATCCACGCTTTGGCTAATCTCTGGCCGCATTGCGATAGCGGAGGATTGCATTCCAAGGATTTCAGCCAGCCGGCCATTCTCTCGCTGCAAATCCGCGATTTGGTGACGAAGTTCGTCAACAATCTGGAGTTCTTCATCGTTCATTCCAGTTCCAACACTCCCCTTGTCGTGGACACTCGGCGATAACCCGAATCGTATGACATCAGACTATTTGTTGAGTTAATAAAGAAATTATCATAACACGACAAAGATGATTTGTTGTGTTACTATTATTTCTCGTGGAGCACAACAACTCTCGACGAGGGCGACCACCGCGCCAGTCCGTCTACCATCGACTAAACGAGGCGGTCACCGAGTTGCGGGACCGTATGGGGGGCTTGCCCTCGCCGACTGAAGCTGAAGACATCTGGACATCGATCTGGTATCAAGAAGCGCACCAATCGACCGCCCTTGAAGGCAACACACTCGTCATCGACCAAGTTAAGGCTCTCCTGGCCCAGGGCCTCGCGGTCGGCAACAAGGAACTTCGCGAGTACATGGAAGTAACCGGCTACGCCAACGCCGCGAAATGGGTCTACGGCCAGGCACTCGATCTCGGCGAATGGGCCCCTGACGCTCCAGTCACGTTGACCGAGGTCCGTCACGTTCACGAACTCGCCCTGGGACCGGTGTGGGACGTCGCACCCCACCCCAGCGCCACAGAGGAAGAGCGGCCCGGTAGTTTTCGCCGACACGACATTGAGCCATTCACCGGCGGGATGGTGCCGCCCTCTTGGGTCGAAGTCAAAGCAGCGGTAGCGGACTGGGTGAAGTCGCTGTCAGATATCAGCTCCGCGGAAAACCCGATCGAGTCGATAGCTGCCGCCCACGCCGCTCTCGAGAGGATTCACCCGTTCCTCGACGGCAACGGGCGTACCGGACGTCTTCTACTCAACCTCGTCTTGGTTCGCATGGGTTATCCGCCGGTGATCATCTACAAGCGGGATCGAAGCAAGTACCTTCGATCCCTGCAGCGGGCGGACGAGGGCGACCCAGGTCCTCTTGGTGAGTTGATCGCGCGCGCGATTACGGACAACCTTTACCGCTTCGTTGTTCTCGCCGTGGCCGGACCGAACAGATTGGTTCCGCTCGCTGCATTGGCGACGAAAGAGCGGAACGTCATTTCGCTCCGAGCGGCGATCGAACGCGGACGACTGCGAGCACAGAAAGGGCCCGACGGGCAGTGGCGGAGTACTCGCGCTTGGATTGACGAATACGTGGCGAGCAAACACCGACGAAATTAAACAAGCAAACCCACACGCCGAACGTTTGCGCGGACTCATAAATCCCACGCCATTTCCCACGGACCATTCCAAACTCACCGGACAGATCCGACACCACCGGACAAGTTTCCTTTGATTCTCGGATGATTCCGACCCCACTGGACCGTTCCGACCGTCCGTATCCCTCTCTTAATCCCAAGGTGCTGGGATCGAGACCCGGGCGGCCCACGAAATAGAATTTTCGCAGTCCCTGACTGCGTTTTCACCATACTGGACAAGGGGGTTTCAGTGCATCCGGATCGATTGTCCCCTACTGACCGATCGAAGCGTCTGCTGTGCACGACTTCTTGCCTGTTGTTCTCGGAGCGGACCGGAGCAACGCCGGGGAAGGCACGCCCTATTGAGAACTCGGCGACCGGCGCTTCGGTGCTTGGATCCCTCTTAGTGAATGTCCGGTGCGATTCTTCCTCGTCGCCGCTGTCCGTCCGGTTCAACCACTAGGAAAGGATTGCAATGACAAGACTGATACTGGGAATCAACGTGGCCTGTCGAGCCAACCATCAAGCAACGATGACCGACGAACGCGGTGAATTCTTGTGGAGCGCGCGCAAGTTTCGAACCACAACACAGGACCTCGAGTCGCTGTGGTCGTCACTACCAGGCGACGGTGAACTCACGATCGTGATGGAACCGACTCGCAATGCCTGGGTGCCTCTCACAAGTTGGTTTCAACTTCGCGGCGCGGCGGTCGTGATGGTGCTACCGGAGCAGTCGGCAGACCTGCGCGATTATTACTGCAAACACACGAAGTCCGACCGGCTCGATTCGAGGATCTTGGCGCGGGTTCCGCTGCTGCACCCCGAGGGACTTCACTTGCTCGAGGGCCTCGGTCCGGCCGACCCAATCCCGTCGAGACATTGTCGCGCCAGCATCGTTCGACGACCTCATCAAGTTGCATCGACAGCTTGTGAGCGCTGCGCTATTTAGGGACGTAGGCTCATCGAGTGTCGACTGTGATCCCTTTTACGCGCGAGGCGTCTGCTCATTATGGCGATTCGCAGAACATTTCTCCTCTCGTTCGGCGAGTGCTCGCTGAGAACCCGAGCCCCTTCACCTATCTCGGGAGTGGAACCTACATCATCGGTTCTGGCGAAGTGGCAGTCATAGACCCTGGACCGGATGACTCGACCCATATCGACGCCATCTTGCAAGCGCTCGCTCCCGGCGAGCAGATAACCCACATCTTCATCACCCACCATCACCTCGACCACGCCGGGGGCGTTGACGAACTCCACGCCCGCACTGGAGCACCCTCCCACGGCTTCGGCTGGACGGCACCCTCGTCGCAGGTGAAGGTCCCACTGTTCCATTTCGGTGACCCTGAAGTCGATGGCATCGACCCACGCTCTACCGCCGATGAATCGAACGAGAGCCGCTTCAAGTCTGTCCATCCCGACGTGACGTTGGCCCATGGCGACATCGTTCAGATCGGTGACATGACGTTAGAAGCCGTTTACACCCCCGGACACGCTTCTGACCACCTCTGTTACGCCTTCGCCCAGGAACGCCTGCTATTCACGGGTGACCACGTGATGGGCTGGTCAACATCAGTGATCCCGCTACCCGACGGTGACTTGACCGCCTACATGGCGAGCCTAAACCTGCTGCTTAACCGTGACGAAGTCTGGTACCTACCGACACACGGACCTGCAGTTACCGAGCCCAGATCTCTTGTCGAAGCTCTGCTGGCTCATCGACAGGAGCGAAGTCTTCAGATCCTCGATGTCCTCCGTGAGGGCCCCATGAACGTTATCGAGATCGTCCCACGGATCTATGGCGACGTCTCCAAGACGCTCTGGCGACCTGCTGCCGCCTCGGTGTGGGCGCACGTGGTCGCTCTGGCGGCTAGCGGTGACGTCGCACCTACCGAAGGTGAACTCACTTCCACGTCGCTCGTCTTTCGTTGCAAGTAGAAAGGCCATTCCCCGTGTCGCCCAGCCGATGAATACACATTCTCGCGTGCGGCAACCCCAGCACCTTGCAGCGCTTCACAGAGGGTGCCTCACGGTCGTCGAGGAACGACCACCACGCGGCTGCGATGAGTGCGACGGCCGTCTCCACTTCGTCCAACTCGGGATCCAATGGCCCGAGCGCGAAGAGCGTCCTTCGAGTGTGGTCGCGCTCTAGAGATCTCTGCCCCGCGCAGAACGCGACAGTTTCGTGGTTGGCGCCGCAGTCCTTGACGAGTCCCTCGGCCCTCGAGTATTCCATCGTTCCGCCTTTACTACCGAAAGCCCAAAAGCCCGCGAGCGATGACTCGTCTCTCCTTGCTCCAACAAGTGGTATCAAGGGTCTACCGAATGGAGCATTGTCGCCGGCACGTCGCTCTTGAGCGACATGTGATTCGACATGTCCACCTCCTTTGATTAGCGAGACGAAGGCAGGCCCTGCTGGTCGATTTTGAAGGCGATGTCGTTCTCGGCGTGTAATTCTTCTGACTCTGCCACTGCATCGCGATGACGATGTTGATGGCGTTGTACAAGACGACGAGCGAGGACTGGCCGGACCCCGATTCCTAAGCCACTTGACCATGCTCTTCGTCGGTATGGCGCCGATCGGGGGGCCGATCCTCTGCGCGATCACTAACGCAGGCGGTGCTCCAAGCTCGGTCCTAATTGGCGCGATTGCCGCCCTCGCGGCTGCGGCGTTCGGCATGCTCGCGGCCCGCTGGCTCGAGGCCAACCAAGCCACTAACCGTTTCGGTCAGGGGCAGCGAAAAGTCGAACGCACGAGGGCAAGGCGTTATCCCAGAGCCGCGTCGGAGGCGAAGATCGACAACCGCAGGTGGTTGCGAGGTGGACGTGATTGCGTTGCTGGACTGACGAAATTCACTCGCCGGACACAGTGAGTGGCGTGGAATTCCACTCTTACCCATAGTGTGACTAGGCGCAAATAGTGCTCCCAATAGTGAACGGAGTAATACGGATGTCGTCTGAAAGAACTCGGAGACCGTACAAGGCGACCTTCGCGGTGCTGGCGCTCGCGGTCGGTGGCTACGCGCTACTGCAGTCGTTGGTCATCCCCGTTCTGCCCACGATTCAAGTTGGGCTTCACGCCTCGCAGAACACCGTGACCTGGGTGCTCACAGCTTATCTGTTGTCGGCAGCGATCTTCACGCCGATCATGGGCCGTCTCGGAGACATGTTCGGCAAAGAACGGATGCTGGTCGTGACATTGATCGCGCTCACGGTGGGTTCTCTCTTGGCAGCGATCGCGGGCTCGATGTCATTGATGCTGATTGCTCGCGTCATCCAGGGTGTTGGGGGCGGAGTCCTCCCTTTGTCGTTCGGACTGATTCGCGATGAGTTCCCGAAGGAGAAGGTGATGGGTGCCGTAGGCGTGATCGCCGCTCTGGCGGCGGCGGGCTCAGGGTTTGGTATCGTGCTTGCCGGTCCGATCGTCGACGCCCTCGACTACCACTGGTTGTTCTGGATCCCGATGATCGTGATGGCGATGGTCCTGGTCGCGGCTCATCTCGTCATACCCGAATCGCGGGTACGCACCACCGGCACACTCAGTTGGCCGGGCATTGTCCTGTTGTCCGCGTGGCTTGTCGCCTTGATCCTCGGCATCAGTGAGGCGCCCACCTGGGGCTGGGGGTCTTCCAGCGTAATGTTGCTCATCATTGGCGCTGTCGTCTTCGCCGTCGTCTGGGTCCTCATAGAAGCTCGCTCGGCACATCCCTTGGTCGACATGCACATGATGAGGATCCCCGCTGTATGGACGACGAACCTCGTGGCGTTACTCATGGGCGTGGGAATGTACGCGGTGTTCGCCTTCCTCCCCGAATTCCTGCAAACCCCGACGTCCGCCGGCTATGGATTTGGTGTCAGCATCACTCGTTCGGGACTCATCCTCTTGCCGGCGAGCGTCTTCATGTTCGCTTTTGGAATGCTCTCCGGACCCCTTTCCAGACGCTTCGGGAGCCGGGCGGTATTGGTCACAGGACTCGTTGTAAGCATCGCCACGTTCGCGCTCCTAGCCTTTGCACACGCCGCGCAGTGGGAAATTCTCGTTGCTATGGTCGTCGAAGGCGTGGGCTTCGGTCTGGCATTCTCGTCAATGTCTGCGTTGGTGGTCGTAGCGGTGCCGCCCGAGCAGACGGGGGTGGCGAGTGGCATGAACGCCAATATCAGAACCATCGGCGGATCAATTGGAGCCGCGGTCATGAGCAGCATCGTGACCTCGGGCATGCGGACCGGAGAGCTCCCTCGAGCAGCGGGCTACACGCACGGGTTTGAACTGCTCACCGTGACGGCGAGTGCCGCGGCGGTGGCGGCTCTATTTGTGCCAAGGCGACTCCGTCCGCCGATGCAAGTGACCGAGCAATTACTGCCCCATGCGGAGCTCGGCATGGTCGCGGCGGGTACGCTCGCCAGCGACGAGTCCGAGTGACCCTGAGATGAACTCTTCGCCTCTCGCCGCAAGACCGCTCCGTGAAGACGCTGTCCAATACCGCAAGCTGCCTCTCGCGGCAGCAGTGAACGCGTTCGCTTAGCAGGGTCTGGACACGAGCACCACCGAAATTGCCCGTGTCGCGGGCGTCGGCGTCAGTACGCTCAACTGAGGCTTCCCGGCCAAGGAGGCGCTGATTGACACTCTCGTGCACGAGGTCATCGATGCGACGGTCACCATGGCACGAGAAGCCTTGACATTACCCGAGGGCACCGGACTCGAGCGGTTTCTGGAGGCTTCGGAGCCAACCAAGCCGAGCACGACGGATGCCTCCCACGGTTGTGGAACACGAATTTCGAACAGGTGAAGACGGCGAGTCAGCTCATCGCCCGGGTGCTCATCGACGTGAACAAGCACCGTCGCGTTCGCCGGGACCTCACCAGCACCGACCTTTCACTGGCCATGTATTCGTTGAGAGGTGTCTTTACGACGACGCTTCCGGTCGCTCCCGACGCGTGGCGCCGTCATCTGGAACTCCTGATCGCCGGCATACGACCAGCCGAGCACGACCTCGCGCACCAGCCTCTCAGTCCCGCGAAGCTTGACCAGATACTTACGACAAAAGATTCGACCCCAACGAACTCGTAAGGAAGACTTGCCGTAGAAGTACGTCACACAAGACAGCAGATTGACGAGCGTGACGATCTGAAATGGTGCCGTGCTCGTGGGGAATCTGTCCACGCAGGTCGTAGATTCGCGAGTCACTTTCAGTTAACGTACTTCCATGACCGTCGAGAACAGCGTTGCTTTTCTCGGAGTTTCCTCATGGCCCGCGACTCGAGAAGTCCATGAGGTCGCCACCGTTGGCGCAGTTGCTGGTCCCGCCCGATCACGAGAACCCTGAAGTTCGAGCCGTCGAAGTAGTTGGACGTGGTGACGCCGACGTCCTGAAGTTGGCAAGTCGTGACGAGCAACTTTGTGGTCCCGAGGACGTCCGGATCGAGGTTGCTGCCGCTGGCGTCAACTTCACGGACGTCCACCAGAGGTTGGGTTGTCATCACTATTGACGGAGTGAGTCCTTCGTGCTTGGATCAGAAGGCGCTGGACCAGTGATCGAGGTAGGCGAATGCGTCGAATTCGCAGCTGAAGGTGACAAAGTCGCTTTCTGGTCGACAGGATGCGGGGCCCACGCTAAGCGCGTGTGCGTTCGAGCAGACCGCACGGTCTCGATGCCCATTGGCATGAGTCCCGAAGTCGCCACCGCTCTATTAGTCCAGGGACTTACCGCGCACTACCTAGCCACTAGCACCTTTCCGATTGCATCTGACCACGTTGCGGTCGTCCATGCTGCGGCGGGCGGAGTCGGACTTCTCCTGACTCAGATCGTGAAGATACGAGGTGGGGTGGTTCTCGGTACCGCGTCCTCGCCGGAGAAGCGCAGTGAGATCATCCGAAATGGCGCAGACCGTGCTGCCAACTACGAGGAATTCGTGGAGTCTGTCAAGACTCTGACCGACGGAGTGGGCGCGAACGTCGTCCACGATGGGGTGGGAGCTGCGACGTTCGATGCAAGTTTGACGGCACTGCAACCGCGCGGGCTTATGGTGTTGTACGGTTCGACCAGCGGACCCGTTGCACCCTTTGACCTGCTGCGCTTGTACTCCTCGGGTTCGCTCTTTGTCACCCACCCGACCCTAACCCATTACATCGCGACGAGAACAGAGCTCCTTCGACGATGGCAAGACCTGCTCGATTGGGTGGAATCGGGCGATGTCAAGGTTCAAATCGGCGGTACCTACCAAGTGCCCGATGCGCCAGAGGCGCATCGGGCACTCGAATCAAGTTCGACAGTGGGCAAGCTGGTGCTGTTGCCTAATGGCAACTGAGGTTTTCACCCGTCGACGTTCTCAACCAACAACTTCCCAATCATGGCGCTCTACGCCACCACTTTGGCTTCGAAGGTCCGAGCTTTTGAAATCAGTCGTCAGACGTGAGAGTTCCTTACGGACAGGTGTGAAGTTCGGCGTACGGCGCCCATCGGGCAATCCACTGTTTGAACCAATGTCGCCGCAACGCGGCTTGAGCATCACGCACACCCAAGACGCCAATCGCGACGACGATTACCGCCATCGCTGCCAGCAGCGCCGTGATGTCAAGAACGATTCCCGGTAACTGGCCACCGAGCAACAAAATCGCTATAACGGCGAACAACAAAGTTCCAGCAACTAATCGAAGGTGCGTACTTGAAAACCGCTCGACTCGAGACTCCCTTGCGAGAGTCTTCTCGAGTTGGTCGAGTATCCCCCTCTCGAATTCCGACAGTGTCATCGCTTCAACCTTCCCCCCGGATCAAACTGTGAAGCCCGCCCATTACTCTGCCACAACACTATCTGTTCCCTAACTCGGGTACTGAACCGAGTCCCGCCGGTGTCCCTCGCTTCGGTCCATTGATCAGTTGACCTTCAGCGGGATGCGGCGGGGTCCGGGGCTGGCGGTCTCGGGCCAGCGCTTGCGCGAGAGCTGGGCGAGCTTGTGCAGAAGCGTGACCGCCCCGGGGACGTCATCGCCCGGGCGCGTCTCGACGAGTCCGTGCTCGACTAGAGCGCTCATCAGTTCGCGACCGAGGTCGGTGCGCACGATGACGAGAGTCCAGTCTCCGGAGGCGCCGATGCCGCCCGTCGAGATGTCCGCGTGCGCGGCGGCGAAGTCGAGACAGCGCGTGCAGCGCTCGCGGGTGTAGGCGTGGGCTTCCTTGAGGGGTGCCTCGTGGAAGTTCCCGTCGCGGGTCCAGATCTGGAAGACGCCCTTGATGTTCATCTTCACGATGTCCGAGCGCCTAATCGCGTACTGCTTCTCGAACAGCTCCTCGAAGATCGAATCGTCGAAGTGCTTCGAGCAGAGTAGCCCGATCGTGAGGCTGAGGCGTCTCGCGATTTTGCCGGCCTTGCGCGATTGCATCGCGCCAGTCGCCGACGCCATACAGCCCATGCCCACGAGCGCGACGCGCTCGGCGCCGCCCGCGATTGCGTCGCGGTACCCGAGCAAGTTCGCCGAGTAGGTGTAGCGCGACTTAGCGCTCTCGAGCACCACGTCGTCACGAACCCGCCGTCCTGGCCGTGCTCGACGAGCGCGCGGTCGCTCGAGCGCGCGAGCACCACGTCGTCCACACCCCAGACCTCGTCCTAGGTGCGATCGCGCGCGAAGCGATGCGTGTCGATCTCGGACTCCCAGTTGCGAAAGCGCGGACACGCCCTCGTGCACATAGTGCAGCCCTTCACGCCGTGGGTGCAGTCCTCGCGCCCATCGTCGATGTCGAGGTGCCAGGGCTTATAGGCGCCGTTGGCGGTCTCGTAGTCGAGCACGTCATGCGGGCACGCCACCAGGCACGCAGCACATCCGGTGCAGAGTCCCGAGGTGACGACCTCGCTGAAGAGTTCCTTCCACTGCGGTTGCTCTAAAGTCATGGAGCAACGCCTTCTTCGGTTGTGAATCTAAAGGGTTTATCCCTTCGCGGCGTCTCGAGCGCGCACCGACGATGCCAGCATTACCCGTGAACTTTGCACTCATTCTGAAGAATCCTAGTCAAGCTTGCCATGTCCGAGGTAGGCGGCCTCGAGGCCGTCGCGTCGGACGGGTGCTCGCCGCCTCCCTTATCTCTGACGACGTGTCGAACCTGATGAGTACCTGCACCAGTGGGCCAGGCCCTATGTCGTCGAAGCGGCGCAATAGCGTGTCCGCGATCGGGGTCAAACTGTCGAAAGGCTCCTCGCTAGAAGGGGAAACGGCAGTTCGTGCGCCGAGGAAGTCCGAGGCGACGATCTCGACATAGAGGTCAGCCTTGCTGTCGAAGTAGCGCGCAATGAGCGGCGCGTCGACGCTCGCGCGCTCGCCTATCCCTCGAGTGGTCGTCCCCTCGAATCCCTTCTAACCGAGGAGGTCACAGGCCGAATCGAAGAGCGCACGCCTGCTCGCCTGCGCGTCGCTAACGCGCGGCGCCTTGGTTCCCCGATTCGGTGTCGGAGTCGAGCTGCGCACGGTCTTTTCTCGTTCTTGTTTAGATCAATTGGGTTACGTTCATCGAGCAGGAATGCGATGCTTCCCACTTCGGCCTCGTCAGTCATAAGGCGTTCGAGTTGAACTCGCTGTCGATCGGTGAGCGGCGACCGCGAAAGAACGGTTCGTCCCGGCAGAACGAAACTTAGTGCCGCATTGAACACGCACACACCGATGCAGTGAAACAACGCAACGCGAAAGCCGTTCAAGGAAAGGAAGGTGTGACCGGGGTAGGTAAAAGCAAAAGCACCGCCGCGCTCAAGGCCTTTCGAATGGAGACTCCGATGTTTCTCTTGACTTGACAGAAGCCTGTCGCACTTCCAATATCAGAGATCGGCACTGCGCGGATGATGAAGCCGGGCATCGCGGCGAGGGTGAAGCCCACGCCGAGAAATGTCGTTCCCTGATTCCTCGCGATGGCCACTTCATTGCTCGTGGTGGGAACAAAGGCGTCACCCACGGTGCACGAACCGAGGACGGCCGCGATCTGGGCGATGCCCGCCGCGCTCTTCCTGGCCTGGTTGTAGACGATGAGTCCGACATGATCGCGGTCGGGAAACACCTCGTCCTGGCGGAGAAGGAACACCCCGCCCGAGTCCACGAGATAGATACACGGAAGTCGATTCTCCATGGCGATCTCCTGCGCTGGCAGGTGCTTCCTTACCATCACGGGGTCGTAGGTGCCACCTTTGACGGTGGCGTCGTTGGCGACGATCATCACCTCGCGACCCGACACCCTTCCGACGCCCTTGATATTCCCAGCACCTGGCGTGTCATCGTCATATCAACCGGTCGATGCGTGACGCGAGGACTTCTTCCTCACTTCCATGGCCCACCAACCCCCAATGACTCTTGTACGCTGGTCACGTAGTCGGTTAGCAATCATTAACATCTATGGCAAAGAAACGATATGCCCACAAAAGAACTTCCTTGTGCCAGGGAGCGCAACAGCACGCGACGTGACCAATTGCTAGTTGCGGCGGCGAAGTTGTTCGCGGAAAGCGGATTTCACGGCGCCACGATCGAGGAGATCGGCGGTGCCGCAGGCATCAGTGGACCGGGCGTTTACAAGCACTTCGCGAGCAAGGACGCGGTACTCGCCGAAATGCTCGTCGGAATTAGCCATTATCTTCTCGACAACGGCCGGCGCGTGGTTGCCGAAGCCGATAGCCATGCCGATGCCATCGAGCAGCTCGTCGCGTTTCAAACCACTTTCGCGTTCTCGAGCCCCGATCTCATTCGAGTCCATGATCGCGAACTTGCGAATCTGTCGAGGAACGAGTCCCAGAAAGTCCGTCGCCTCCAGCGTGCGTACGTGGAGCTTTGGGTCGAGGTCATGATGGAGATGCAGCCCCGCTTGAGCCTCGACTCGGCGCGCACGAAGGCACACGCCGCCTTTGGACTGCTGAACTCAACTCCCCACAGCGCTTTGACAAGATCGGCCGAGCTCGTCAGTCCCATCCTTCGACGCATGGCGTTGACGGCGCTCAATGCCTGACGCTGCCCTTCGCCGCACTGACATCAGTGCAACTCGTTGCCACGCGGCACGCGCGCAACCACAAAAGGAGACAAACCATGGAACTTCGCTTCGACGACCGGGTCGCAATCGTCACCGGCGCGGGTAGTTCGCCCGGGCTTGGAAGATCGTACGCGAAGTATCTCGCCCAACGCGGCGCTCGGGTATTGATCAACGACTTCGCCCTGGAGATCGGTGACGATGGACTCACTTGCGCGCAGCGCGTCGTCAAGGAGATCAATGAAGACGGAGGCTTGGCGCTCGCCGATCACCATTCGTGCGCCGAACCTGAGAGCGCGAAGGCCATCGTAGATGCTGTGCTCGACGCCTGGGGGCGAGTCGACATCCTAATCAACAACGCTGGGGTTATTATCCCCGCTCCCTTCGAGGACATCACCGACGACGACATCGTGCGCACCGTCAACGTCCACCTCATGGGTCATATTTGGATGTGTCGCGCGGTCTGGGGTCCGATGGCCAAGCAGGGATACGGTCGCATACTGAATACGTCGTCGAACGTCATGCTCGGCCTCGCGAGCCAAGTCGTCTATGGTGCGGCGAAGGGCGGCGTGTTCTCACTCACCCGCGGCCTCTCGATCGAGGGCGCTCCGGTTGGGATCCTCGTGAACTCCCTGTGTCCTTCTGCTGGTACCGCCGGCGCCCGCAAGCTTGCCGAGGACGATGACTCGTGGATGCAGGACGTGTTCATCCCGAACTTCTCGCCGGATCTCGTAGCACCCACGGCGGCTTTCCTCGTGCACGACTCGTGTTCGCTGACCGCGCAGTGGATCGCCTCTTCGGGTGGCAAGGTGGCCAGTGGTTTCTTCTCGAAGACGGTCGGCATCGACGATCGCGATATTGATATCGAAGGAGTGAGGGAACGTTTGGGCGAAATTCTCGACCACGACGCAAACTTCGTGGTCCCCGAACCAATTGACTACAACCGCTCAAGTTCATTCAAACCACGGGCCTACAAGAAGTAACGAGGCACTATCGCGCTCAGCGCAGAAAGATTAGGTTCGCTAACCTAGGTAAGTTTCAAACCAGCGAAGCGTCTTGTCCCACGCGTCAGATGCGGCCGCGGGGTCAAAGACAGCGGGTCGCGCGTCACAGTGGAATCCGTGCTGTGCATCAGGGTACCGGTAGATACTGGTTGGAACTGGGGACGACGCCGCGACAACGCGAAGCTGTTCGACGTCGGCGACCGGAATTCCGCCGTCGAGATCACCGAAGAAACCAATCCACGGTGCATCCAGCACCGGTGCAAGTTCAATGAGCGGAGGGAACCCGAATCGACCCGACGCGAGGCCACCACCATAGATACTTGCCGCCGCTCCGAGACATCCGAGCGTCGCGGCGTAGAACGTGACGCTGCCGCCCATGCAGAATCCGGTCATGCCGATTTGACTTCTCGAAAATCCTCGAACCTCCAGAAAGGCGATCGTCGCTTCGATGTCCTGACGCAAACCTTCGGCGTGCAAAGTGCCGATCATTTTCATCACCGGTTCGAAATTATCGTACGCGAACACGGGCGCCCCGTCTCGATGGAAGAGCGCCGGGCTCACCGAGAAGTAACCCGCTGCGGCGGCACGCTGAGTGACGTTCTCGATGAGCTCTGTAATACCGAAGGCCTCTTGGATAACAATGACTGCACGCGTCGCCGGCGAATCAGGTTCGGCGACGAACACTTCCATCTCTCCATCTGGCGTTGATACGTGATCGTAGGGCACGATGAGAATCCAGTGCTTCTTCACACGTCTGCAGAGCACTGGCGAGTTGACCGAGGAACCGGCGCCAAAACCACTCGAAAAGGTGCGACGACGCAGACTAACGATTGAGCGTTCGATCCCACGGGATGACCCGGTCCAGAACGTCAGGGTACTTACGTTCCGCGTAGTCAATGTACGCCTGTAAGTGTTCACGCATCTTCTCTTCAGCGAGCTTGGGATCACGATTGGCGATCGCTTCGTATATATCCTTGTGCGACTTCAAGGTGGCCTTGCGGCTCGACGAGGGCGCTTCGATCCCAACGTCCGTGCCGTTCACGATGCCGAGTAGTGCGTCAACGATATAGCCAAAGAGGGGGTTGTCCGATGACCACGCAATGATGTCGTGAAAACGTCGGTTTGACTCGAAGAAAATCTCCTGATCATCGAGATTCTCCTCCATCTTTTGGATTGTCTCGTCGAGTTCCTTGAGCGCTTCGCCACTGATGCGCTGCGCGGCGAGCCGACTCATGACTGGTTCCAATCCAGTTCGAACTTCGACGATGTTACGAAACGGCGACTTCTGCAGCTGCATAAGGAGCACGAGAGAACTGGCCAGATACGAAGCGTCCGGCGTCAAGAGGACCGGACCACCCTTAGGCCCCGGCTTTAACGCGATAACACCCTCGAACTCGAGGAGCCGGAGTGCCTCACGGAGTGTTCCCCTGCCGATGCCGTACTCCTCGAGCATCATGTGCTCAGGTGGAAGCAGATCTCCGGCAACCAACTGGTCGCGCATCGCATCACGAATGATTCGATGCGCGACGAGTAGTGCAGCCTTCTGTGGTCGGAATTTCGCAGCGTTATTGATGTGCTTACATTACCATCGTGGTCGCACCAGCTATGGCCAGCAGGGTGTATTGTTGCGCCAATTTTGGTTGATTTTGAGACGTCGATGGACGCGATCCAGCCCAGTTCCTCCGCGTCTCGAATCGACCAGAGAAACGGTGGTGTTCGACGCATGAATGGCCGCTCGAGGCCACGTCGAACCACGCGAGAGTTGGGTCTCGCGTGCGCCCAACTATCCCCGCGACTCTTCCACGAACTTGCGTGCCTCCTCGGTAGATCGACTGATCACGCATCCTTCGAGGGCGACCAGCATCGCCTCATACTCATCCGCTCCAATTGGCTCAATTTTGAAGAGATGGTGAATGCGGAGGTGCATCTGAAGCAGCAAGATCAGCAAGGCAAAGTCGAAGAGACCGCGCTCCGAGCCGATGCGTTCCTCCATCCTCTTCCAGGTCTCGTCATTCATGGTGCCGTCGCGGACCGCGCGCACAAACTGGACGACAAAGCGGCTGTCGTCGTCGAGTTCAGATTCACGTCCGTCTCGCAGAGCCCTGATGGTCGAAACCTCGACGCCCGCGACCACGGCAGAGGGAGTGTGGATCCGCAAGAGTGCCCAGTATTGGGCGTCAAAACAGAGGACGAGGTCAGCGAGTTCGTGGTCGGAGGGGCTGTACGACCCTGATCCCGGCACATATTCGAACTTACGCGTGGCCCCACCGAGATTTCGTATCGCCCGAGCTGCTTCGGGGTTTACTAGCATCCTCGAGAAATACTCGAGAAACAGGTTTTCGTGGCTCCACTGGAAGAGCTTTTCGCCGTCACGGGTTACTTCGAGAGGAATCTTTGCGGCCTTGACGATTGCGTCGTAGGCCTCGCGCTCGTCTTCGGGAGTCTCGTCTCTGGTGGGGACGTTGGGTGGTCTGGGTGACATTTTAAATCGGTGGCCCTTGTACATTGCGATGATCAAAATGGGGCGCCCAACCGGGTTCGTAGTCGCCCGAGAGGTACCAGCTGGCAAACGAAGGTGGGCCGTCGTCAACTTCAGTGCGCGACGCGCGACGTCGTGCGTCGATCGCGCGGCCTAGCGCAACCAGCCCTTCGCCATCGGTCGCTGAATCGTCGGGTGCCATGTGGTTCACCTTCATTTGCTCAGTTCCACCAAAGGTGCTGGTCGAGTACGCCCTTCGCGATGAGCCCGAGTTGCACTTGGCTCGTGCCCTCGACGATCGTGAGCTGCTTCGCGTCCCGGTACCACTGCTCAACAGGGTGGTCTTCCATGTAACCCGCCGCGCCAAGCAGTTGCACCGCGAGTCCCGATGCCCGGACCGCCAACTCCGTCGCAAAGTACTTCGCCATCGACAGGTAGGGCACCCATTCCTTGGTGAATCGTCCTTGATCGGCCAGCCACGCTGAGCGGTAGGTCAAGAGACGTGCCGCCTCGATGTCAACCGCACACTTGGCAATCTCCCACTGAATTCCCTGGAAGTCAGCAATCGTCTTGTTGAATGCCTGACGTGTCTTGACGTACTCGGTGGCGTACATGAGCGATCCTTCCGCCAGCCCAATTCCCCGCGCAGCAACAATAGGTCGCATGGCGTTGAGTCCGAGCATGGCAAGGCGGAAGCCGCCCACTTCTCCAACGATATTCTCCTTCGGGACGTGCACGTCACTCAATGACAGCTCTCCTGTTTCAACGCCTCGAACGCCCATCTTGTGGTCGGTGCGGACAACCTGCACCCCATCCCAACTCCGCTCGACGATGAAGGCACTGATGGAGTCATGGCTCCGGCTATCGGGCGCAGAAGTCTTGGCAAAGATCATGTACCAGTCAGCTTCCTTGATACCTGACATCCAACACTTGGTGCCGTTGAGTATCCAAGCTCCCGGAGAGGCTGGGTCAGGCGCCGCGTGAGTTCGCATGCCCATGACGTCACTTCCCGCCTGGGGTTCAGAGAGCCCGAAAGCGCATCGCTTCGATCCGTCTGCGATGCTGGGCAAGTAGCGCTCGCGCTGCCGCTCCGATCCGGCGATCATGATGGGACCCGTCGGTAGACGGCTAAGCAGCAGCATGAGGGCGGCGGCGTTCGAGTACTTGGCAACCTCCTCGATCGCGATGGTCAGACCGAGAATTCCCGCACCCGACCCACCGTACGCCTCAGGGATGCAGAGTCCGAAGAGGCCGGCGTCACGAAAGACTTCGAAAAGGTCCTGGGGGTACTCCCCGGTCTTGTCAATCTCTCGCGCGCGAGGTTTGACCTTCTCCTGGGCGATCCTGCGGACCACGGATTGGAGCTCGGTGAGTTCGGGCGACAGGTCAAAGTCCATGCTTTAAAATCTCCGTTTCATGTAAAAGGCTTGGCACTACGAGATCGGTTGCTGCCGACGAACCGCTGCGGGTCAATGAACGGCAGCACACCAACAAGAGAGTGCGCGACTCCACAGCGACACTCACTTCTTCACCGGCCATGTGTGTCGGGTGACCGTGATGTCGGGGCGAATGCGACAGTGGATCAGCAAAGGCCCACCTTGACGCATCTCGAGTGCTGGAGCGATCGACGCGAGCTCGGTCTCGGTGCTCACAGGCAGTGC
The DNA here is from genome assembly GCA_027355725.1 of Acidimicrobiaceae bacterium. Taxonomy (GTDB): domain Bacteria; phylum Actinomycetota; class Acidimicrobiia; order Acidimicrobiales; family RAAP-2; genus RAAP-2. Next base: position 10,436 of record DAIEHI010000028.1, on the reverse strand, counting down.
GGCGATGTTAACGGCCCTTGCGATAGCAACGAAATCAATGGGTGGAAGGTCCGCCGTGTGAGTGGGGTGACCGGCTTCGGCGAGCAGGCGCTTTTCGGACCCGTACGCGTGGTCGTCCATCACCACCATGACGAGATTCACGCGATGACGCGCGGCAGTCTCTAGATCCGCAATCGCCATGCTGAATCCACCGTCGCCCGCGAAGAGCACGGTAGTGCGCTCGGGCCTTCCCACGGACGCTCCGAGCGCGATGCCGAGGCCCATGCCGATCGAGCCCGCCTCGGCGGTGTGGCGCACACTGCCCGATGACTCCACGTCAACGAACCGACCCGGCGCCGTCATAAATCGACCGCTGTCGAGCACCACCACCCTGTCGCTCGGCAGCGACTCGTTGAGCGATGTCGCAATCGAGCTCGGATCGAGCTCGTCCACGCCATTCCTCGCGGTACCACCAAATTTGGGCATTCGTAACGACGCGAGCAGGGAAGGATCGTGTAACGGCGAGTCCTGCCCTTTCGGTATCCGCTCAAGAGCGGCAGAGATCTTTCGAAGCGTCAACAGCGAGTCACCGACCACCGCCACATCGACGGGCCTCGTGCGACCGATGTTGTCGGGATCTCGGTCGATCTGCACGATTGGAATCCCGCGAAAGAGCGTGTCGTGTCCAAGGCTGAACGCATTAAAGATTGCGCCCACCACGATCACGAGATCGATCGAGCCCAGCACCGCGACTGACGCGTCGGACGCGAAACCCCCGACGACGCCGACGTCATACGGGACCCCCGAGAAAAGTCCTTTGGAGAGAAGCGACGTACCCAAGAGCGCACCCGTCCTCTGGGCGATTCCTATCAGTTGGTCGCGACACTCCGAGGACGAGGCTCCGAGTCCCGCCATGATCAGCGGTCGCGATGAAGCCTGGAGCAATTCAAGAAGCGTCACGACGTCCGCGTCGCTTGCCGGCTGGGGTTTATCAATCGCCGGGGACATCGTGATGGGAGTCGAAATTGTTTCGTCATTGAGAGGTGCATTGAGTACGTCGACGGCGACGGCGAGCACCGAGGGTCGTCCGCCCTTCGCCGAATCGATGGCGAGCTGAAGTTGGGCACCAAGTTGGTCGAAGTCGGTGACGACGAAATACTCCAACCCAATGGAGCGACAGATCGGTTCCTGATCGATATTCTTGTAGAATGGTCCTTCGCCGCCCACGGGCACGTCGCCGGTTATCACGAGTACTCGCCGACCGCCCTGGACGGCGGTACGAAAAGCCGTCATCGCGTTCGTCACTCCGGGGCCTCGCGTCACCGTGCAAACGCCAAGCTCTTGAGTCGACCACGAGTAACCGTCGGCCATCGCGACCGCAACTGACTCGTGACGCGTGCCAACGTATTCAATCCCACTGGCGACGGCGTCCGCAACGAAAAGCACCGTGTCCTCGCCGACGAGACCGAACAGTTTCTTGACGTTGGCGCCCACCAGAGCATCGACTATGACGCCGTACGAGCCGCGAGAAACGGAACGAGCGGTTGTCTCATCGTGCACGGTCACTTCAACGCCTCGACATCGGCACGTGGCGCTTCACCCCATAGTCGGTATTGCACCACATCGCCCCCAAATGAGCACCAAAGCCCCGCCTCACTTCGAATGATTATCATAGATACTATCATTCGATACGTGATGCTTCCAGTGTCACGATCAAGAAGCGACGACTACTCAGGCAAGTTCGAGGATTGTCGCGTTGGCCATTCCTCCGCCTTCGCACATCGTCTGCAATCCGTAGCGAATGTCATAACGACGCATGGCATGCACCATCGTGGTCATCAGCCTGGCGCCCGTTGCTCCGAGCGGATGCCCTAGCGCGATCGCCCCGCCGAAACGGTTAGTACGCAGATAATCAGCACCCGTCGCCCGTAACCACGCCAAGACGATTGGCGCAAACGCCTCGTTCACCTCGAAGAGACCAATCTCGTCGAGGCTGAGCCCCGCTCGCTTGAGGATCGCCTCAGTTGCGGGGATCGGACCTGACAACATCGTCACCGGGTCACAACCAACGACTGCGGTGTTGCGCACTCGAGCCCATGGCGTGAGAGAGTGACGCTTGACAGCTTCCTCGGAGGCAATGAGCAACGCGGCTGCACCGTCAGAGATCTGGGAGGCCACGGCGGCTGTCATCATGCCGTCGGGGACGATGGTCGCAAGCTTTACGATCTTATCAAGCGACGTGTCCTGGCGAGGTCCCTCGTCACGCCTGAATTCTCCGAACGTCGCGATCTCGTCGTCAAATTCACCGTTCCCGATGGCCTCGGTGGCGCGACGATGACTCTCGACAGCGTACTGCTCCATCTCGTCGCGACCAATGCCCCACTCCCTGGCGATCATCTCCGCGCCGAGAAACTGATTGATCTCCTGGTCGCCGTAGCGCTCGTGCCATCGCTTGCCCCCACGAGGATGACCGTATCCAGCCTCGACGCCGAGCACTGCCGACGAGCCGAGAGGTACGAGGCTCATTACCTCGACGCCTCCCGCGATGACCAGGTCCATGTCGCCTGAGCGCACGGCCTGCGACGCGAAGTGGACAGCCTGTTGCGACGATCCGCACTGACGATCGAGCGTGACGCCCGGCACCGACTCTGGCAGTCCCGCCGAAAGAGCGGAAGTGCGGGCTATGTTGAATGCCTGTGAACCGACTGGACTGACGCAGCCAAAGATGACGTCGTCAATCGCCGAGGGTTCGACGCCGGTTCGACGAACGAGTTCACTAATTACGTGGGCGCCGAGGTCCGCGGGGTGCACGTCGGCGAGTGAACCTCGGCGCCGACCCACGGGTGTCCGTACTGCTCCGACTATGAACGCATTCGTCATGATTCCCACTTTGGCTCTCGCTTTTCGAAAAAGGCATTCGTTCCCTCACGCAAATCTGCGCCGAGGAAGAATGGAAGATTCAAGAATTGTGCCGCGTCGAGCGCCAGACCCGCTGGCAGTTCGGAGAGCAGATGGAAGGCCTCGCGTCCGAGGCGAATCGCCTGGGGGCTGACCCGTGCGAAGGCCTTACCGTATTCGTCGAGACCGACGAGCATCGCCTGGCGGTCGGAAAAGACCTTGCTCACAAAGCCAATCCGATACGCCTCGTCGGCATCAATCGGCGCGCCGGTGAACATCATCTCCTGCAAGAGCTTCCGAGGAATAGCTCGCGCCAAATGAGCAACGATGATCATCGGAAAGAGGCCGATCCTCACCTCGGGCAATGCAAAACGAGCCTCAGGCGTGGCGATGATAATGTCGCACATCCCCGCAAGTCCCATTCCGCCCGCGTACGCGGGTCCGTTAACCGCGGCGACTACCGGCTTTGGTGCATGCAGCATCATTCGATGGAGGTCAATTATCGCCGAAGGCCATTGCAGCGCCTCCTCCACCGGCATTTCGGAAAACTTACCCATCTGGCGCAGGTCACCGCCGGCGCAGAAGGCCTTGCCCTCGCCGGTGACGGCGAGGGAACGCACGTTGTCATCTTCAAAAAGTTCCAGAAATGCGTCGCGGAGCGCAACGGCAGTGTCGCGGTCGAGGGAATTGCTTGCCTCGGGACTATTGAGGATGGCGAGACCCACCGTGTCGCGTCGTTCAACCTTCACCAGTTCACCCACTACTATCCCGCTTTCACAAAAACCGCCAACGCGTCCGGTACGGTCGCGCCAAGACCCTCCGGACGTACTAGCACGGGATTGAGGTCGAACTCGGTGAGGACGTCGGCGTGTTCGCTCCCGAGCCTCGAAAGTGCGCTGACCACACGACTGAGCGCGGCAATATCAGCCACGGGGGCACCGCGGAATCCTGTCAGCAGTTTCTTTCCACGAAGGGCGTCGATCATTTCAAGGGCCTCGTCCGGCTCGACCGGAGCCGGGCGCAGCACCACGTCGTCGAGAAGTTCCGCAAAGACTCCACCGGTACCGACCATGACGAACGGACCAAATTGTTCATCGACCACGAGTCCGGCGATCATCTCCACGCTGTCAATGATCTGCTGCTGGATGAGGACGCCGTCGGGCTCATCGCCCACCAGCGCCTGGCGACCCCGCTGCATCAATGTTGCGAAACCGTCGCGCACGGACGCCTCGTCGGCGACCCCGAGCAGGACGCCTCCGATCTCGGTCTTGTGTTGGATGCGACTGCTGACAATCTTCATCACCACCGGAAAACTTAAGTCATGAGCGTGCGCCACAGCCTCATCCTCGTCCTTCGCGAGTCGGCCGGCGATGACATCGATTCCGTAGGACCGAAGCAGTTCGCTCGTAGAGTGCTGATCAAGCGTCCCGTTGGCGACCAATGCTGGCATCGGAATAGGTACGCGCTTCGCTTTGAGTTCCGCGTGGCGAATCTCGGGCTTCGACAGCGCCCGGATAGCCGTGAACATCTCGGTCGCATTCATGAAGATCGGTACGTTGGCCGCGAGATACGTGGCGCGCTCGTCATCGTTCACCCCTCCGTCCATGGCGTACACGACCAGTGCGGCATCGGCGTCAGCGCTGGCCTTCGCCAGTTCATCCGCAGCCCTTCGACCGGCTTGGCCGGTCAATTCCTTACGCGCGTAGACCATCGTGTCGATGGATGGATCAGCTGCCATAGTGCGATAGACGTCGGCCGCAAGGGATTCGCGTGTCGCGATTTCGCCCGTGAGGTCGCACGGATTGAGAGCGCTCCCGAAAGGCAAGAGTGCAACCAGGGCTTTGGCGGTGTCGGTACTTATCGACGGGATCGTGAGCCCGGTCCCGATTGCGAGGTCTGCCAGCGCGCCAGCTTGGCCTCCCGACACCGACATCATCCCCAGCCCCGTGGACTTGGGACGACCGTGGGCCAGGAAGTATTTCGCGACCGCGACGATCTCACTCAACTCACTGACTCGAATGATGCCAAGGGAATCGAAAAGCGCATCGTAGATCCGATCGGCGCCCGCCAGCGCGCCCGTATGGGCTGCGGCCCGGGCGGCCGCTTGTTGCGTTCGCCCGACCTTGATCAGCACGATCGGTTTATTCAGTTGCGCGGCCAGACGCCCGACTTCGACGAACTCCTCGGGCTTGCGAATCGCCTCGACGAAGGAGAGCACCATGCGCACACTCTTATCCTGAACGGCCATCGAAAGGTAGTCCGCGAGCCCAAGGTCAATTTCATTGCCGGCGCTCGCGTAATAGCGACATCCGATTCCCTCGCGCTTCAGTCTCGAGATGAGTGAACCGGCTGACGCCCCGCTCTGGGTTACGACAGCGATGTCGCCCAGAGGTATGTCCTCGCCAAACAGAGGCTGGATCGAAAGCACGGCACCATTCGTGAGATTGGCGACGCCGTCGGTGTTGGGACCGACAATACGCATACCGGCGGACTTCGCGCTGCTCAACATCTCGCGCTCGGCGTAGCGTCCGCCTTCGCCCAGCTCACCAAAACCTTGGGCCGGGAGGATGACTGCGCCGACCCCCGCAGCCGCGCACTCCTGCACTACTTTCACCGAGTTTTCGGCGTTAAGGGCGATCACCGCGACGTCCACCCGTCCGGAGATCGCCGCCAGGTCTGGCACGCAAGCAATGCCTTCGATCTCGTCACGGTTCGGATTGACGGGATAGATAGTGCCCTGGTAGCCGTAGCGCTGCAGCAGATGTAGGGGCCACCAACTGAGCGCGCCCGGTCGGCTCGACGCTCCGACGATCGCCACGGACTTCGGATGCAGGAGTTTCCAAACGTCGTCTTCGGCCCCCGTGATCGACTTCATTCTTCGATTTCCATCCTCAAGAGCCAGGCGTACATCACCTTGCCAAGATGGTCGCTTCGTAGCGACATTGTGCCGCCACCGTCGAGTGCCCTCGTGAGTACGAAGTTAAATGATTTGATATTCGGCATCTCATACCGGCTGACCGTCCCCTTCACGAGGCTGCCGAAGTGATCTTTCACACGCTCCTCGGTGACGTGCCTCTTAAGAAGTTCGAAGCCTCTGTCGTCGTAGGCGACGAGACCGACGTTGCACGTGTCACCCTTGTCCCCCGAGCGACCATGCGCAATATCCGCCACGCGAATCTTGGCCATCGTCACACCTCCACAATCTTGATGGACTGCTTGATGTACTCGCGCGGAACCAGGCACGGCCACAGTGCGAAAAGCTCCTTGAGCGGTGGTCGAGTTCCGACGCCCGCGACGCCCGCGGGTCCATTGTTGTACAGCGGCACGCACTCGGTGAAGACCTTGCGTGCCTCCTTAGCATCGGTGCAACGTGCGGCGTAACGCACGACAATCTCCATCAGCTCGGGGTCTTCCGGCGGCCCGATTCGATCCTCGAACATGGAATTCCAGCCAATGTACTCGACGATATCGTCCTCGTACTTGAAGCCCGCGCGTTTGAGGCGATTGCGGAGAAAGGCCATCCCGCGCACAGCTTTGTCGTACGCATCCGGCCACGTGTACGTAAACTGGGCCTCGCCGATGAAGCCGGCTCGATATCCCATGTTCACTTTGAGAGTGGCGGGGGCCGGACGACCAACACCGCCGCTGATCCGTACCCGATCAGGACCGACCTCCTCGAGGGTGACATTGGTGAAGTCCGCGGTCACGTCGGCGGTGAGGTAATTGCCCGGATCGAGGATCTCGTAGATCAGCTGCTCGCTCACGGTGCCGATGTCGACTCGTCCGCCCGAGCCCGGCGTCTTAGTCACCACGGCCGTGCCGTCATTCGAGAACTCGGCGATCGGGTAACCCAGCTCCTCGAGTCCCTCCATGTCTTGCCAACCTCCGGCGTAGAGCCCGCCTGTGGCCTGTCCGCCACACTCAATGCAATGCGCGACGATCGTGGCCATACCAAGGCGCTGCCAATCGTCACGAGCCCAGCCAAACTCGTAGATGAGCGGTCCGAGATAGAGCGCAATGTCGGTGACGCGTCCACAGACCACGATGTCAGCTCCCGCCTCAAGCGATTCAACGATGCCCTCGCAGCCGGTGTAGACGCAGGCGTGAGTGAGACGCTCTCGCACAGCCGCGAGCTCTTGACCCGTGTCCATGTTGGCAAACGGAACACCCTCGCCCATCAGACGGTCGATATCGTCTTCGATATTGTCACCCAGCACGCAGGCGATCTTCAGTCCCGACAAACCTAGCTCGCGCGCGAGCTCGGCGATCCGCTCAGCACAGGCCCGCGGATTTGCTCCGCCAGCGTTGGTAACCACCTTCACGCCTTTCGCCACACAAGTGGGAAGTGCGCCGCGAAGCAGGTCAACGATATCTCTGGTGTAGCCGAAACGAGGATCCTTGGCCTTCTGCTTCGAAAGGATCGACATCGTCAATTCAGCCAAGTGGTCACAGCAAAGGTAATCGATCTCACCCCGTTCCACCATCTGAATAGCGGGCTGCACGCTGTCGCCCCAGAATGCCATGCCGGCGCCCAACCTGACAGTTTGCTTCATCAGAATCCCCCTTCAATGAGATCGTTGTTCAGTAATTTCTCGAGCGTTCCGCCAAGCACGGCGTCGAGGTCACCGGACGAGAGACCGAGGTCACGGAGGGTCTCGATCTCTCGCGCGGGCTCGGCCATAGGCCAGTCCGAGCCGAACACGAAGCGATCGGCACCGTGGCGGTTGATAATTCCCTTAATCCGTTCGCCGTCGAGTTCCGCGATGCTCGGCGGCCACGACGTCTCGAGCACGACCGTGGTCCCTTCGAGAACGCTCGTCGCCTCGTCGAGTCGGTGATAACCGCCGTAGTGGCAAGCGATCAGTTTGAGCGACGGGATCTCTCTCGTGAGCTTGAGAATCTCCAACGGCGAACCGCGTCGACTGGCGTCTTCATTACTTCCCTCTCCGGCGTGCGTGATGGCGACGAGCCCTAGTTCGGCGACACCGCGAAGAATCTCGATCACGCGCGGATCAGAGAGCGAGATGCCCTGAAAATTGGGATGCAGCTTGATGCCCTGGATTCCGTTGTTACGAAGGGAGCGGAGATTCTCCTCCACCGAGAGATCTTGGTGCACGGTTCCGAACGCGTAGAGCCGCGATCTGTCGACGGAACCGATAAACTCGTTCGTACGCTCGACGTTCTTCGCAACGTTGGCTACGCCGAGACAGCAAGCGCGCTCGACGCCCGCAGCGTCCATCGTCCGCAATAGACCCGCCACGGTTCCGTCGGCGAACGGAGTCAGACCAGCCGGGTTGCTCGCGAGTACTCGTGGAGCAATCTCGTCGGGCCAAACGTGACAATGCACATCGATGATCACTTCACGACTTCTTTCACCAGTCGCTTCGCCAGCGAGTCATAGATGACCTCGGTAGCCCCCTCGTAGATCCGCATCGGTCGTGCTTCTCGGTACAGTCGCTCTATCTTGCTGCCTCGCACGAGTCCGAACCGTCCCATGACCTGGACTGCGCGGTCAACAACGCGCCCGGTGACTTCAGTCGCGCCAACCTTAGCCATCGAGGAAAGGTCAAGGTTCGCCAAGGGGTCACGCGCTGCCGCAGCCGCGGCGCGGTACGTAAGTGAACGTGCCATCTCGAGATCGATCCACGACGAAGCAAGCGCGGCCGGGACTGAGCCGAGACGGGCCAGAGGGACTCCAAACTGCTCACGAGCCGCCGCGTGCTTCACGGCCTCAGTCAGCGCGGCGGTCCCGACGCCGAGTGCAGCGCCCGCGACCGACACGCGAAATGTTGCCAGAGTCGCCAGGACAATCTTGAATCCCTGGCCTCGAGTTCCGAGGCGGTTGCTGCTCGGAACGTGCACATCTTTAAACATCACGTCGCCCAGCACGTGCGGCGCAATGATCTGGTGGGGGCTGGTCGTCGAGACTCCGACGGTGTCAGCAGGCACGAAGATGAGCGAATAGTCGTTCTCCTCCTTGGCGAGCACGCAATAGAAATCAGCATCCCCGGCATTGGTGATGAACGACTTGTGCCCGTTGAGGATCAATTCGTCACCATTCTGCTCGACGACTGTAGAGATCGCCTTAAGATCCGACCCCACGTGCGGCTCGGTGAGGGCCAGTGCCGCGATGGCCTTCAGCTCTCCCACCGCGGTGAGCCACAGGTTCTTCACGTCGGGGCTCCCGCTTACCGCGATGGCGTAGCTCCCAATACCTTGCATCGCGAAGAGCGAGTCCAGATGGCCCGACTCCCCCGCGAGCTGCTCGCGAACCACGGTGACAGCAAGAGAGTTGACGACGTCATAGCGTCCCCCGAACGCAGCCGGAACCATGACCCGCACCAGTCCACTCTCCGCGAGCATCCGGCGCATCTCTGGATGAATTCGATCGGACTCGTCAGCTTCGTCGGAGAACGCCGTAACCGAAAGAGCGAAATCCCGAGCCTCATTCTGCAAGGTGCGATAACGCTCGGGCAGCTCGTACAACGATTCGCTCATGCGCCGAGTCTTTGCTCGACAATTTTAGAAGGTGTCGATTGAGTCAACAGCGTCGATCCTTGAGTGATGGGGGTGAATTTCAACCCATATATCCCATATATATGGTGAGCGTTCGATGTCTGAAATTCCTGCACTGCTTCCCCCTCGAAATATGCATCCATGCGAATAGTAATACGAAATTCAACGCCCTACGCAATGCACCGTGACAACCGCTACTTGATTAGTTGCGGAATCACTTCGGTACCAAACCATTCGAGCTGAAGCATGGCTTCACGATGCGGAAGACCCGGCCAGTGCGGCTTGAACATGAAGTACGTCATTCCCAGATCGTCTCGCAGTGCGCCCAATCGCTCCGCACACTCATCAGCGGAGCCGAGGATGAATTGGCTGTCAACGTCAATATCGTCGGGCGTCGTTGCGGCGGGAGTGTTCTCGCCGCTCAGTCCCCACTTCTGGTATGTGCGGTAACGAAGACTGCTGCGCTCACGTGCCTGCTCTCGCGCCTGATTACGGGTTTTGGCGATCAGCAATTCACGGCGGAGTGGGAATTCGCCGTCCGTTGTAAACCCGAGTGCGGCTCGTTCAGCCAGAAAGACGGCCCGAAGCTCCGCAAGCCCGTCGTGCGAAGGGAATGGTGGGGCGTACCAGGCGTCGCCGACCCGGGCCGCCCTCCGCACTGCGGGAGCGGTCTGCCCTCCCACCCAGATAGCGGGACCAGGGCTCTGGACAGGAAGCACTGCGGGACGGACACCCTCGGCACTCCAGAAGTCACCCTTGAAATTCACCTCTTCACCGGACCACAACTGTTTGATCAACTCGAGACCCTGCTCGAAGCGAGGTATCTTCGTCTTCGGGTCAACCCCAAAGGCGTTGAACTCCCGATCCGAGTAGCCGAGGCCGACGCCGAAGATGCACCTCCCGTCGGTCAGGGCGTCGAGCGTCGCGATCTGCTCCGCGAGTTCGACGGGGTTGACCATTGACAGCAGCATGATGCCCGTGACGACCGACATGCCCGTAGCGAACTGGGATAGGTAGAGCAAATACTGGATGGGCTGGTAGTA
>DAIEHI010000015.1 GCA_027355725.1 Acidimicrobiaceae bacterium | reverse complement strand
GACGTGGACGACAACGTTGACCCCGCCGCTCGACCAACCAGGCGCATTCTCAGCGTCGAGGAGAAACTAGATATTCTCGCTCGCTACGAGGCCTGCGAACTGGGACAGAAGGGTGAGTTCGCTCGTCGAGAGGGCGTCTACTCAAGTCAACTGACCGAATGGCGACGAGCCCGTGACGCCGGCACGCTCGGAGCGAAGCGCTCGACTCGAACGCGTGGGGAGAACCGCGAAATCGAGAAGCTCACGAAGAAGAATCAGCGACTAGAAGATGAACTCGAGCGGACGCGATTGGCCCTCGATATCGTGGGAAAAACTCACGCGCTCTTGGAGAAGCTCTCCAAGAGCGCGGACAACGAGTAGTGGTTGAAGAACTGCTCGATGCGGACACTGCATCGCTCATTCCTCTCGTGGGCGTGAAGAAGGCGTGTGAACTCTTAGGCCGGGTTCGTTCGACGTTCTACCGACGAAGACAGCCGAGGATCGCGAAGGAATCGTTTATTCGTCAAAGCCCGCCCAACGCGCTCAGTGAACCTGAGCGCGCGGCGGTGCTCGCTCTGCTGAACGAGCCCGAGCACTGTGACTTGGCGATTGACCAGGTCTACGCGCGCACCCTGGACGAGGGGATCTACCTCTGTTCACCCGCCACCATGCACCGGCTGCTCGCGAAGAGCGGTGCGTCGAGCGATCGACGAGCCCAGCGCACGCATCCCGCGAAGAAGCGGCCCGAGCTGCTCGCTACGCACCCCAATGAAATTTGGTCATGGGATATAACGAAACTCCACGGTCCGACGCGCGGCCTCTTCTACGACCTCTACGTGATCCTCGACATCTTCAGCCGCTACGTCCTCAACTGGTTGGTCGCCGCGCACGAAGACGCGCAGCTCGCGAAAGAGTTCATCGAGGACGCCATTGTCACTCAGGGGATCACCCGTGACACGCTCACCATTCACGCTGACCGCGGAGGCGCCATGCGCTCCAAACCGGTCAGTCAGTTGATGGTCGACCTTGGCGTCGTGAGGAGCCACTCACGACCCCACGTGAGCAACGATAACCCCTTCTCCGAGGCGGCCTTCAAGACCCTCAAGTACTGCCCGACCTTCCCGTCGCGTTTCGGCTGCCTCGAAGACGCGCGGGTGTTCAGCGAGCGCTTCTTCACGTTTTACAATCACGAGCACCGGCACTCGGGCATTGGACTGCACACCCCGGCGTCAGTGCACTACGGCACGCATTTGGAGATTCGAGAACAGCGACAAGTGACTTTGAACGCCGCCTATGAAGCCAACCCGATTCGTTTTCGCCGACTCGCGCCGCAAGCCCCTTCGATCCCCGAACTGGTGTGGATTAACCCACCAGAATTGGAGGTGGCCGCTAACAACTAAATTCGACCGCGTGTCTCATTCGACCTGAGAGGTTCCGGCTTGCCACACGTGAACGCACGATCGGTATCAGTCAATGGTTCCTGACTCACGACGGCGAGCGCGAATCATCGTGCGTATTTTGTGATCGGAGACATTTTCGGTTGATTGTCAGTTTTTTATATGGTAAAAATACTTCGCGATCCGCGAACGGCGGATCGACCGGTGCCGGTTCCGGTTGACGAAAGGCAGACAGCATGATTCGGACGTATCAACGGATTCAACGGCGTCGGGCCGCCGGTGAAATCGACGGGGGCTTCACGTTGATTGAACTCCTCATCGTAATCATCGTGCTCGGCATCCTGGCCGCGATTGTGGTATTCGCGTTGGGTAGCGTGACAGGCAAGAGCACCTCGGCAGCGTGCCAGACGGATGCGTCAACAGTGGGGACAGGCGTGGCGGCGCTTTTAGCTGAGAATCCGCAGTGGCAGACTACGGGTCTCACCACCACAGAATTTCAGAACGCCATGATCTCGCCGACGAGCCCGTATACAGTTACGGGTGGTACGGTCACGGGAAGCCCGTTCATTCACACGTGGCCGAGTTCCAGTTCTTTTGGGGTATTCGTCAGTGACGGCAATACGACCCCCACTGGTGTCACTGCTTTCGGAACAATTTCTGCGACGTCGCCTTACACCGCGGCCAAGACTGGTGGCACGAAGGTCTATGGCGATGTGTACGTCTACGGTCTGTCGGGCAATTACAAAGGAATCGCTTTCGACGCGACGACAAGTCCTGTTGAGTCGTGCAACTTCGCGGTCACTGGCAACGCCTGATTCTCAAATTCTGTAAGTTTCGGTCGGTGGCTCGCATACCTGGCGGAGAATTCGCCAGGTATGCGAGCCACCGACGACTTAAAAGCAGTTCTGTGGTACTCAAGTAAACGAGGGACGAAATGTCGGGTGGTGACGTTCGTTACGTGGATACGTGGCTCCAGATTCTGTGGGATAAGGGGGGATCGGACCTACTCTTAGCCGGCGGGTCGGCACCTCGTATCCGGGTTGATGGCAAGTTGATCCCCGTCGAGGGCTCACCCTC
>DAIEHI010000227.1 GCA_027355725.1 Acidimicrobiaceae bacterium | reverse complement strand
CTCCGCGGCGTTCTCGTCACTGATGCGCAGCAGCAGGGCCACGATGATGTAGTTCGCGAGCAGAGAACTACCCCCGTAAGCCATGAAGGGCAGCGTGATGCCAGTAAAGGGCAAGAGGCGCAGTACGCCGGCCATGATGACGAAGGCCTGGATGCCCACGGTGGCGGTCAGCGCGGTCGCCGCGAGACGCACGTAGTCCGAGTGGGCTCGCTGGGCGATGCGAAAGCCCTCACCCACGAAGAGGGTGAAGAGCGCGAGCACCAAGATGATGCCGATGAATCCCAGCTCCTCGCCGATGGCCGCGAGGATCATGTCCGAGGTGATCTCCGAGACGGTGCCGCTCTGGCCCAGCCCGAGGCCGGTGCCGGTGATGCCGCCGGCCGCGAGGGAGAACCAGCCGTAGGCGAGCTGGTTGGAAAAGGCGAAGTGGGCCGCCGACCACGGGTCGAGCCACAGGCTGACGCGCGCTTGGACCTGGGTGAAGAAGTTGGCGGCGATGAAACCGCCCCCGGCGAGTAGCCCAAAGCCCAAGATGACGTAGGTCTTGAGTCCCGTTGTCACCCAGAGCAGTGAGATGAACAGGCCGAAGATCAGCAGTGCGAAGCCGATGTCGTTTTCCCCGCCGAGCACGAGCACCGCGAAGCCCCAGGCCGCGAGGATCGGCATGAGGACCTTCGGCGGCACGATGAGCCGCCCCATCACGCGCTGCGTGGGTGTGGAGAGCAGCTCGCGGTTGGCGGCGAAGTACGAGGCGAAGAAGAACGCGAGGAGGATCTTGGCGACCTCCACGGGCTGAAATGTCACGGGTCCGAGCGCGATCCACAGCCGCGCCCCGTTGACGGTCTCGCCGAAGTGGGGGATCAGGGGCGCGAGCAAGAGCGCCATCGCGCCCAGAAGGGTGAGGTAGCGGTAGCGATCGAGGTCTCGTACGCGGCGCACGACGACGAGAGTGGCGACGAGGGCGATCGCCGAGAGCAGGAACCACACCGCCTGATAGCCCGCGCGCGTGGGATTCCAGCGAGCGATCTCCACGTAGCCCACCCCGTTGAGGAACGTGGCGATTGGCAGCAACACCTGGCTCGAGCGGGGAGCGAGGAGGCGAATCGCCACGTGCATCGAGAGCGAGACGCCGATGATCACCGCGAGGAAGAGGTCGAGGCGGTGGGGCATTTGGCCCTGGGCGCCGAGCGAGGCCAGGACGTAGAACGCCGTGACCACGATCCAGGCCAGGGCCATCAGGGTGAGTTCCACCGAGCGAGAAGGTCGCCGTTCGCGCGGTTCTCGCCCGGCGCTCTGGCTGCGGTGTCTCGCCACCTCTTTAGAGTAGTCGTAGCATTAAGTGAAATTGCGGCGTGACAAGGAGTTCGACGACGGTGGCCCTAGACCTCAACTCGTTCGGACCGGAGCGTTTCTCCAGCCGTGAACTCTCGCGCCTCGAGTTTGGTGCGCGTCTGCTCGACCTGGCGGAGGACCATCGCCTGCCGGTGCTCGAGCGATGCAAGTTCGTGGCGATCTTCGCGGACATGGTCGATGAGTTCTTCCAGGTGCGCGTGGTGAGCCTGGAGGACAAGGTGGCCGCGGGCGTGCAGACGCCGTCGCTGGATGGAGTGCGTCCGCGCCAGCAGCTCGCCGCGATCCGCGAGCGCGTGCTCGCCCTCGTCGAGCGCCAGGACCGGGTCGTGCTCGACCAGTTGGTACCCGAACTCGCCCGCGACGGCGTGGCCCTCGTGCACCACAGTGATCTCACGCAGGCCGAGGTCGAGGACTTGGCCGCGTACTTCGAAGAGAACGTCTACCCGGTGCTGACGCCTCTCGCCGTCGACCCCGGCCACCCCTTTCCCATGATCTCGAATCTGTCGCTCAACATTGCGGTCACCGTCTACGACGAGTCCACGGGCGAAGAGCGCAGCGCGCGAGTGAAGGTGCCCAACTCGCTGCCGCGCTTCTTGGCGACGGGCTCGGGACGGTGGTGTCTTCTCGAAGAGTTGATCATGGCCAACCTGGGACGACTCTTCCCGGGGATGACACTCGGACGAGCGGACCTCTTTCGCGTGACACGCAACGCCGACCTCACCCTCGAAGAGGACGAGGCGGACGACTTGTTGGTGGCCCTCGAAGTCGAGTTGCGCCGGCGGCGCTTCGGCGAAGCGCTGCGCGTCGAAATCCAGAGCGGCATGTCCAAGGACTACCTCGACTTGCTGGTCGATCAGTTGGATCTCGATCCCTCCAACGTCTACGTCACCGACGCCCCGCTCGGCCTTCACGACCTGTGGAGTCTCTACGCGTTCGATCGGCCCGATCTCAAGGGCGAGGGGTGGTCGCCGCTGACTCCGACTCGCCTGCTCGCGGGCGACCACGTGGGCGACATCTTCGCCGCGATCCGCGAGGGTGACATCTTGCTGCACCACCCCTACGAGTCCTTCGCCGACTCGGTCGAGATGTTCATCTCCCAGGCGGCCGACGATCCGAAGGTCATCGGCATCAAGCAGACGCTCTATCGAACCTCGGGCGACTCTCCGGTCGTGGGCGGCCTCATCCGCGCCGCCGAGCGGGGCAAACAGGTCGTGGCCCTCGTGGAGTTGAAGGCGCGCTTTGATGAGGCGGCGAACATTGAGTGGGCCAAGGCCCTCGAAGACGCGGGCGTGCACGTGGTCTACGGCGTGATGGGTCTCAAGACGCACTCCAAGACCGCCCTCGTCGTGCGCAGCGAGGGCGACACCACCGCGCGCTACGTCCACGTCGCCACGGGAAACTACAACTCCAAGACCGCGCGCACCTACGAGGACTTTGGCCTGTTCACCTGCGACGCGGACATCACCCACGACATCGGCGAACTGTTCAACTTCCTCACGGGCTTCGCCCGAAACGCGAACTACCGCAAGATCATCGTCAGCCCCACGATGACGCGCACGCGCATCGTCGAGCTGATTGCGATTCAGCGCGACCTGGGCCCTCGGGGGTCGATCGCGATCAAGGTCAACGGCCTCACCGACCCCACGGTCATCGACGCGCTCTACGAGGCGAGTGCGGCGGGCGTGTCGATTCGTCTGGAGGTGCGCACCCTGTGCTGCCTTCGTCCGGGGATTGAGGGGCTCTCGGAGAACATCACCGTGCACTCGTTGGTGGGTGAGTTCCTCGAGCACTCGCGACTCTTCATCTTTGGCGAGTCGGGCCGCGACGACTACGCGGTCTACATCGGCTCGGCGGACCTGATGGAGCGAAACCTGGATCGTCGGGTCGAAGTGATGGTGCCCATCGAGGATCCCACGCTCGCCGCCGAGATCGTCGAGGCGTTCGAGGTGACCTGGCGTGACGACCGCTTCACGTGGCGCCTGGGCACCGATCGACGCTGGCGGCGCCTGACCTCGGTCGAGGAGTTCTCGGCCCAGGAGGAGT
>DAIEHI010000217.1 GCA_027355725.1 Acidimicrobiaceae bacterium | reverse complement strand
CGCTCGGGCGCCCGAGAAGTTCGACCACCACGTATAGTGACCGTTGCCCTGGGTGAACATCCGAAACGAATCAACGAATCCCGTGTCGATCAACTGGTTCATGCCGTGGCGCTCTTCGTTGGTGAAACCCGCCTTTCCGACATTGGCCTTGGGGTTGGCGAGGTCGTCGTCAGTGTGGGCGACGTTGAGGTCACCGCAGACCGCGACGGGCTTCTTCTTCTTGAGCATTTTGAGATAGTCGAGAAATGCTGGATCCCACTTCGAGTGTCGAAGTGAGAGTCGACTGAGGTCGCCTTTGGCGTTGGGCGTATAGACAGTGACGAGATAGAAGTCATCGAATTCTGCGGTGACGACACGTCCCTCGTTGTTGGGGTTGCCAAAGGAGTCTTCGGCGAGTCCGTGTTTCTTCACGAGCGACGCTGGCAGCCCAGTCGTGACTTGGATCACGGGGTGCTTGGAGAAGATGGCGGTGCCTGAGTAGCCCTTCTTCTCTGCGGGGTGCCAATACTCCTCGTAACCTTGCAGGCTGAGTTCGGACTGGTGCTGTTCAGCCTTGATTTCTTGCAGGCAGATGACATCGGGGGCGAGCGCCTCTATGAAGGGCACGAACAGACCCTTTCGGTGCACCGCTCGGATCCCATTGACGTTCCAGGACACAATTCGCATGCGCCATGGTAACAATCGCGCTCGCAAGGTCGTGCACGCTCCCTTCGGGCGCACTCCCTCGCTCACCACAAGGACGATAGGTGCACTGAGACCGCACTCGAACCGTCAATCGGCACCTGTGCGACATCGCTCGTTGACCCACGTTCTCGCACGGTTTGAACTTCATCGAAGGTTGAGCGAACCCCGTCACTCAAGAATCGAGACGGCTGCGCCCACGAATGGTCGTCGTGGACACGATGGTGGTGGTAGCGCAGCGGCACGTAGATCGAAAGATCACGTCGGGCCCGCGTCACCGAGACGTAGAAGAGCCGCCGCTCCTCTTCAAGACCCTCGGGCGTCGAGAGCGCCATGTCTGATGGAAAATTACCGTCCGCGGCGTGAATGACGTGCACCGCATCGAATTCGAGTCCTTTGGCTGAGTGAACCGTTGACAGCACCAGCCAGTCCTCATCGATCGTTGGAGGGCCCGCTAAGTCTCCCGTCGAAAGCGGCGCCTCGAGCACCTGCTCAGCCGCCACATCGCTCAATCGTGTCGCCTCACCGCACGCGAGCACCAACGCTCCGAGGTCTTCGAGTCGCGCTGGTGCATCGTCGTAGGTATTGATGATGAGTGGTGTCACCGCTCGACGGATCCGTTCTGCGTGCAGGGCCACAGGTTCACCCTGTTGCTGTTCGAGGGCACTCAGTAGATCAGAGACGAGGACACTGCTCTCGAGCGGAAGACCGGCGAGCACGAACTCGCGGCGTTGTCCGACACCCATGTGAGAGAGGGGGAGCGCTCCGTCGATGTCGCGCATTGCATCAACCGCCCGTCGCGCCTTGGCTGGTCCGACGCCGGGCACGTGTTGGAGGAGTCGAAACCACGCCATCTCGTCTCGTGGATTGTCGGCGAGTCGAAACGCCGCGAGCAGATCTTTGACGTGAGCAGCTTCAAGGTAGCGAAGACCCCCGTACTTCACAAAGGGGATATGACGTCGACTCAATTCGAGTTCGAGGTCCGCACTGTGGTGGGCGGCACGAAAGAGGACCGCCTGTCGTTGCAGACTGACGCCTTGTTCGTAGAGTTCGAGTACGCGGTCGGTGACCAGCTCCGATTGGTGGCGCTCATCAAAGCAGTGCACCAATTGTGGGCGACGTGCCCCGGGGAAGGGGACTTTTTCTCTGAGCAGTGAACTGAAGCCTTCGGGTGCCTCAGCTGCAATGGCGTTGGCCACGTTCAAGATTGGCGCGGTTGATCGGTAGTTCAAGTTCAAGGTGATGGTGGTGAGATCGTTGAAGTAGTCCTCTGCGTCGATGAGGAAACGTGCCGACGCCCCCCGGAAGCTGTAGATCGCCTGCGCGTCATCGCCAACCAGGGTCACTCGCGAGTCGTTTCGACGAAGTCCGGTTAGGACGTCGAGCTGCAACAGGTTCACGTCTTGGAATTCGTCTACGAGGATGTGGTCGTACTCAGCACCAAGAGTGTCGCCTAAGTGATCGTCGTGCACCGCGACGCGCCAATAGAGCAGGAGATCGTCGAAGTCCAAGAGACCAAGCGCTCTCTTTCGCGCCACGAATGCTCGAAAGACCGCAGCCACGTCTTCCACGCGATCCGCGCACCACGGAGTGTGTTCGAGCATGACTTCAGTCAGTGGGGTCGCGGTGTTCACTGATCGTGAGTACAAAGCGGATAGGGTCGCCTTCTTTGGGAGTCGTCGTGACCCACTCAGTACTCCGAGCTCTGCTCGCACCAAATCCATCAAGTCGGCCGAGTCTGCGTGATCGAGGACGCCGAAACCCTCTGGAAGTCCAATGGCGGCGTGATTGCTACGAAGGGTCCGGTGGGCAACGGAGTGAAATGTGCCGCCCGAGACCCTTCGAACGTGATCCGAGCCGCTGAGGGAGCGAACTCGATTCACGATCTCTCGCGCCGCGCGCCGCGTGAAGGTGAGCAGCAAGATTCTCTCTGGCGCGATCCCTCGCTCGAGCAGTACCTCCACGCGAGCCGTGAGGGTCGTTGTCTTTCCGGTACCGGGGCCGGCAATGACGCGAAGCGGGCCATCTCTAAACGTCGCTGCGTCGAGTTGTTCTTTATTGAGGGTACTCTCAGAGGCGAACATGTGTTCGACTCTACTGACCGGCTCTGACACGGCGCACGACGCTCATTGTTGAAATTGTTCCACCCCTGCGAGTTCTTCGGGTCGCATCAGGGCCGATAGGTTGAATGAATGTTGAGTTCGCGTTGGCTGGTCCACGTCAATCGCGATGACGGGACGTCTTTGCTGCGAGACCCTCGTGAACCTGCGATGGAGACGGTGATCCAGTGACGATCCTCGAGCTGTCGCGTCGCCGCCGATTGGGCATTCTCACGATCTGTTGCATGAGCCTTTTCATTGTCTACGTTGACAACACCATCGTGAACGTCGCACTGCCATCAATGGGCAGAGACTTTCACACCTCGTTATCTGGGTTGCAATGGATCGTTGATGGCTACACCCTCGTACTCGCGAGTCTGTTCATGCTGTCAGGATCGACCGCGGACCGACTCGGTCGTCGAAAGATCTTCTCGGTGGGTCTCTCGTTGTTCGTACTCGGTTCACTCGCGTGCAGCCTCGCGCCCAGTCTCACGTGGCTCGTGGTGTTTCGAATGCTCCAAGCGGTTGGCGGATCGATGCTGAATCCGGTCGCCATGTCAATCATCCGAAACACCTTCAATGATCCGCGAGAGCGTGCGCAGGCCATTGGGATCTGGGGCGGCATCACCGGTGTCGCGTTGGCGGCGGGTCCGGTCCTTGGTGGACTACTCGTCCAGGGAGTGGGTTGGCGTTCGATCTTTTGGGTCAACATACCCTTTGGTGTGCTTGCGCTGGTCCTAGCCAACTGGTTCATTCCCGAATCCCGCGCCGAGAAGGCACGTCGCCTGGATCCCATCGGTCAGGCACTCGTCCTGGTGACGCTCGCCAGCGTCACCTACGCCATCATCGAAGGACCGGGTCGGGGCTGGAGCTCGTTTGGGATCCTTGGACTCTTCGTTGTCGCAGCACTTGGTCTCGTGACGCTCGCGTGGTATGAGCTTCGACGTCACGAGGCACTCATCGAGATTCGATTCTTCAAGAGTGCGCCCTTTTCGGGGGCGACGATTATCGCGATTGCGTCC
The DNA here is from genome assembly GCA_027355725.1 of Acidimicrobiaceae bacterium. Classification (GTDB taxonomy): domain Bacteria; phylum Actinomycetota; class Acidimicrobiia; order Acidimicrobiales; family RAAP-2; genus RAAP-2. The sequence continues at coordinate 46,434 of DAIEHI010000217.1, read as the reverse complement.
TTTTTCGCCTTTGGGGGCTTCTTATTCTTGAACACGCTCTACCTTCAAGACACCCGCGGCCTCTCGGCACTGAGTGCGGGCCTGGACACTTTGCCAATGGCCGTGTCGATGGCGGTGTTGTCCTCGGTCTCTGGCCGAATGGTCGGGCGCTGGGGCGCGCGTCCGTCTCTGGTGCTCGCGGGCGCGACCATGGCAGCGGGGAGTGCGATGTTGACAGGTCTGTCTCACTCGACATCGTTCGGGTATCTCTTTGTCGCGTACGTCGTCTTCGGCATCGGCTTTGGGCTCGTGAACGCACCCATCACCAACACCGCGGTGTCAGGGATGCCAGCGAGCCAGGCCGGCGTGGCGGCGGCAGTGGCTGCGACGAGTCGACAGATCGGCCAGACCCTGGGCGTGGGCATCGTCGGTTCCGCACTCGCGAGCGGGGTCGGGCGAGGGTTCTCTTCAACGGGTTTCACTCACACCTCGCACACCGACTGGTGGCTGCTCACGGGATGCGGGGTACTGGTGCTCGTCGTCGGACTCATCAGCACATCAAGTTGGGCTGTTCGCACGGCTCAACGCACTGCAGTGCGCTTCGATCTCGATGATGGCACCGCCGCGCTCGCTGTCTTCATGTGAGCGCGTAGTGCGTGCGGTTGGTGGCGCTAGAGCGCGTCCCTTCGAAGAGGCTCGAGTTCAGTCGTCGAACGAACCAACGAAAGCAGTCTGTGCTAACTGCGAAGGACTACGTTGAGCGGTGTCTCTCCACGCTGAACGCGTCCGATCTGTTCAAGAAGTAGGCGCTTGACACGTGGCTGCATTGCGGTCGTGGCGCCACCGATATGAGGACTGATGAGGACGTTACTCAGCCCAAAGAGAGGGTGTCCCTGCGGCAGCGGTTCGGGGTCGACCACATCAAGGGCGAGTCGAAGGCGACCCGAGCTCGCGTGACGGACCAACGCATTGGTATCGGCCACCTGACCGCGCGCGACGTTGACGAGTAGCGCATCATCGCGCATTGCTGCAAGGAACTCCTCGTTCACGAGTCGCGTTGTCTCCTTCGAAAGCGGCACCGCGATGATCACGATGTCCGCTCGAGCGAGCAACGCCATCAACGATGCGACGCCGTGGATCGTTCCACGTTCGTCGGAACGTTCGTGAGTCGCGACACGCGTAATCGACACCTCGAATGGCGTGAGGCGATCCTCTATGGCACGTCCCACGCCGCCGTAACCAACGAGTAGCACCTCGCGATCAGCGAGACTCGGCCGTACCTGGGGGGCCCAATGGCCCCGCTCGCCGGCTCGAACGAAGTCGGGGATGGCGCGTTGCGCGCTCAATACGAGGGCGAGTGCCAATTCAGCGGTCGACGCTTCGTGCACGGACGCGGCGTTCGCGTACACGTTTCGTGGCGGCAGGGTCTCGGCGACACCGTCGTAACCAATCGAGAGGCTTTGGATGAGTTGTGCGCTCACCATTGAAAGTGATGCGAGTCGAGTCGACGCACCCATGTAGGGCGGGACAACGATGTCGATGGTCTCGAAGGGTGGTGGACCCGAGAGATCCCATTGAACGAAGTCAACGCCCTCGGGAGCCTCACCCAACCACGACCTGACCTCGCTATTGGGAAGGCTCACCACAAGTCGTGTCGAGGTCATGCAACAAGCCTAAAGCCGATACGCGGAATGATGGTCTAGTGACCAGCTGGTGGCGTGGCGGAGCCGTTGGCGCGTGGTGCTCCAGAAGGCAGTAAGAGTCCAGTGAGGAGCGCGCCACCTATGAAGATGAGGGCTGAATAGCCAAACGCCGAGGTGTAGCTGTGCACGCTGGCCAATTGCTGGTTGAGAGCAGTGGGGGCGCGTCCAACGAGATACGAGGTCGCCGCGCTGGCCGCCAGAGTGTTCAACAATGCTGTGCCAATCGAACCGCCGATTTGTTGAGAGGTGTTCACCGACGCAGACGCGACGCCTGCATCGTGAGCCTCGACGCCTGCGGTTGCGGTGTTGATGGCTGGTGCGAAGACCAGTCCGATACCTAGACCGAGCAACAACAGCGGCGAAAAGATGTGGGCCATGTACGTCGAGGTGACGCCGAGCTTGGTCAGCCAGTAGAGCGAGGCGGCGGCCATCAACATGCCGGTGGGCACGAGCGGGCGAGGCCCGAACTTGGGTAGTAACACAATGTTTGACAACTGGGCTGTGATGGTGAGCCCGACGATCATGGGCATGAAGGCGAGTCCGGTCGTTACAGCACTGAAGTGCAGGGTTTCTTGAAGGTAGTAGGTCAAGAAGAGAAAGACTCCGAACATCCCCGAACCCGAGATCAACATTGCGAGGAGCGAACCGCCGCGTGCGCGATCGAGCACGACGCGAAGTGGCAACAGTGGGAACTTCGTGCGACGTTGGACGGACACGAAAGTCACGAGCAGCACGAGGGCAATGATGAGACTGCCGATGGTGTAGTGATTCGTCCACGAGGTGGTCTCGGCGTGAGAGAGACCAAAGACGAGTGCGAACAGACCCGAAGTGGCGCTCAGGACCCCCGGCCAGTCCAGGGGATCATGGTCGGCCCCATGATCACGACGAAGCAGGACCGCGGCGCCGAAGATGCCAATGGCGGCGAAGAAGAGGTTGACCAACAAAGTCCATCGCCACGAAGCGTACGAGGTGAGCACTCCGCCAAGCAGGAGTCCAAGCGCACCACCGGCGCCAGCGACAGCACCGTAGATGCCAAAGGCCTTGCCACGCTCGTTGGGATTCGTGAAAGTGGTCGTCAGGAGAGCGAGGACTGCGGGTGCGAGCAGGGCGCCAAATGCACCCTGGACGGTACGCGCTGCCACCAGCATGGTGAAGTTCGTTGCCGCAGCACCAACGGCTGAGGCGACCGCAAACCCCCCGAGGCCAATGATGAGCGCTGTTTTTCTGCCAATGTAGTCAGAGACCCGACCTCCGAGTAGCAAAAGACTGCCAAAGGCGAGGGAATATCCGGTCACGATCCACTGGCGGTCCGAATTCGAGAAGTGCAGCGCCTGCTGAGCGGTGGGCAGGGCGATATTGACGATGGTCCCGTCAAGGACGACCATCAGCTGAGAGATGGCCAGAACGGCCAAAATCCACCACCGTCGGTCATGATGGTGTTGCTCAGGGGTGATCTGTATCACTTCTCTCGCGGCACTGTTCGATGCTTCAACCGTTGACACGGGTCCTCCTCGTTAGTAAATGGAGGGGTGGCCTCCACTTGTGTACAACTATAGCGGTATCCGGAGGAGATGCTCCACTTCTTGCAGATCCCGCGTAGACTGATGAGGGGTGACCATGGATAGTGAGACGACAACCGAAGCGCGGCCACTTCGAGCCGACGCGATGCGAAATCGTGAGAAGATCCTCGCCGCCGCCGCAGTGCTCTTTGCTGAACGAGGACTTGACGTATCCCTTGATGATGTTGCCCATGAAGCGGGCGTTGGCGTTGGCACGCTGTATCGCCGATTCGCTGACAAAGAGGCGCTCGTGGAAGCGCTCTTCGAGAATGCGGTGGAGGAAATCGTCAATCTGGCCGTTCGTGCCAATGCTGCTCAGAACTCGTGGGATGGACTGGTCTGGTTCTTAGAACAGGTCCTCCAACGCCAGTGCACCAACCGGGGACTTCGAGACGTGGTCGTTGGCTCCTCGTACGGGCAGGTTCGAATCGCCGAAGCCAAGCGGCGCATCGTGCCAACGATTTCCGCGCTCGTCGAGCGCGCCCAGCGCGATGGTTTCCTTCGTGACGACGTGGTGGACGCCGATTTCCCCATTCTCGAGTCCATGATCTCGTCTCTTGGTGCGATGACCGGTGCCGCCTCGCCGGAACTCTGGCGCAGGTATCTGACGATCATCCTCGATGGTCTGGCAACGCAACGTTCTGGCCCGAGCCGACTGGGCGCGGGGCCGCCGACCCACGCGGCACACCTTGAGATTCTTCGCTCGAAGGGCCTAACACCGACGAAATGAGAAAAGTCAGTCCAGCCCTTTGATTAGCGTGACTGCGAGCGTAACGTGGGTGCACAGCACCTGAAGAGCAATCGAATATGGTCAGGGGGGACTATGGACGAACTTCCAGAGGAGCCCCACCTCGAATCCGACGAGCGATCTGGAGTGGAATTCGAACGACTCGAAGGCGCTCGCGGAAATGAACTCGGTCCCGCTCGCCAGTTATCCTGGCCCCAGAATTTCTCGTCGATCGTCGAAGTCTTTCCTGATCCGTTTGTCCTCTTGTGTCCTGTGCGTGACCGCGAAGGTCAAGTCGTGGATTTCGAGTTCCAAGACGCCAACAAGGCCGCTCGCGACTACCTCGTGCGCTCTCGCGACGAGATCGTCGGCGCGAGACTCCTCGAACTCTTTCCTACATTGGCCAATTCAATCTTGTTCGCGCATCTAAGCGCGAGCACGCTCTCTGGTGAGCCCACCACACTGAACGACGTCGCCATCGACGTTGCAACCGCGTTGCGTGACGCGTTGAACCCTTCGAGGTACTACGACGTACATGGAGTGAAGGTCGACAGCGGGGTCATGGTCACGTGGTATGACGTCACTGATCAACATGAATTGATCTCTCGATATCGAGTACTCGCTGAGAACGCGTCGGACATCGTGGTTCAATTAGACGGTGACGGTTTCGTGCGCTGGATCTCACCCTCGGTGCGTGAGGGCCTTGGATGGACCACCGAGGAACTGGTGGGCGCCCAATTCCTACAAGTACTTGATCCGGCCTCACGCGAGTCGTGGACCAGGCGACTTCGTGCGGTACGCGATCAACCGAGTGAGACGTCCGATATCGCGGTACGTTCGCGAAACGGCGAATTTCATTGGTATTCGCTGACTACGCGCTTCGTGAGCGACGAGTCCGGCGCGCTCGACACCATCGTGGGCAGTATGCGATGCGTTGACGCTGAGTACGAGGCACGCAGTGCTCTTCATGTCGCCCAGGAGCGTTACCAACTCCTCGCAGAACACTCCTCTGACGTGGTGGTCCTGGGCAGCATCGAACGCGAGATTGAATGGATTTCAGATTCAGTCTCGAAACTCCTCGGGTGGCACCCTTCACAGATGGCTGGCCGTAACTACCTCGAGTACGTGCACGCTGATGACTTGGAGATAGTGCATAACGCGTATCGCGTTATGGCTGACGGTGAAGTCCAAGAGTACGAAGTGCGTCTCAAGACATCAAGCGGCGAGTATCGCTGGGTGGCGGTGACGGTGCACGAGGTTCCAGTGCCCGGCGGGGGCGTGGCGAGGATCGCCGCGTGGCGTGACGCTGCGAGCGAGGTCGCATCACGTATTGCGCTCGAGGCGTCTGAAGCACAGTATCGAATGCTCGCTGAGAGCGCGTCAGACGTGGTGTACGAGGTCGATCTTGAGGGGGTGCTGCGCTGGGTGTCGCCGTCGGTGACACGACTGCTTGGCTGGCAGCCCGAGGAACTCCTGGGCCACCATTATTCTGCGCTCATTGCTGATGAGGACCTTGCCCTCACGACGCTCAGTCGAGACACTCTGCACGCTGGAGGTTCCGTCGAGCCCTACGAACTTCGCTACAAGATGAGCAGTGGGGGCCTGCGATGGATGTCCATTCATCCCCAGCGCGCGCTCGACGTAAACGGAGAGCTTGTTTCGTTGGTGGTGAGCCTTCGTGATCATCAGAGCGTGGTCACGCTACGCCGGGCGGCCGAGACACTCTCAGCAGGTACACGCCTGCTCGTTCGAGCACAAAACGAGGACGACCTCTTGAACGAGATGTGTCAGATAGCAGTTGATCAGGGGGGCTACGCCTTCGCCTGGTACGGCAGGCGAGTGAACGACCTCGCTCACTCCGTCGCTAAGGTCGCGGTGAGCCGCGAGCACCGTGACTATCTACGCGTGATTGATGTGTCCTGGGCCGACACGGTCAACGGTCAGGGTCCATTAGGCCGGGCCCTTCGAACCGGTACGACCCAGGTGACGGGAGACTTCAGTGTCGACCTTTCGTTCGTACCGTGGATCCAACACACGCGTGAGCACGGGTTCAGGTCTTCGATTGGCTTGCCAGTTCGCGTTGATGGCGAGGTTGACGGTGTGTTCTCGGTGTACGCGAGCGAGCCCTACGCATTCGAAGAGGGAACGATTGAGCTCTTTGAGGACTTGGCGGCCGAGATCGGATACGGCATCAAACGACTGCGTGACCATGAGCGTCTGGTCCAGTCCCTCGAAGAGCAGACCCTGCTCACGAGTGTCATCAATGAGGCAGGTGAGTCGGTTGTGGTCACCGATGCCGCTTCGCGGATCATCTACGTGAACCCCGCCGCCCTTCGAACGAGCGGATTCGAGCTCGACGAAGTCCTCGGACAGCAACCCACCATCTTTCGCCTCGGCCTCGCGTTGGATGACATGGAGCAGTCGGTAAGGGATCATCTGCAGGCCGGCGAGACGTGGCGTGGGATTTTGACGAGTCGACGCAAGAACGGTGACATCTACGAAGAGGAGGCGACGATTTCGCCAATTCACGGTGTCAATGATGAGGTGACGGCTCATGTGTCGGTCAAGCGCGACCTCACCAACGAGCGTCGCCTCGAGGCTGACCTCACCCGAGAGGTTCGAACACACGGAGACATTGTTGAGTTGATGCGGCGTGTGCACGTCGGAGAATCGCTCAACGAGACCGTTGAGCGATTCTGTCGAGCGCTCATGGGACTCGAAGGTGTCGACGCCGCGGCGGTGTTGATCGTCCAGGGAAAGGGGGAGTTGGTTCGCGTCGGCATACACAGCTCTTCGTTCTTGGGCGATGCGGAGGCTGGTTACGATCTGTTCAACGTGCCCGCGTGGATGCTTGAGCGCACCGCGATTGGACCGTGGTGGCAATTGGCGAGTGAATGGCGCAGCGAGCTTGCGACGCTCTTTGAGTCGGTGCTCGGTGTAGACATCGTGGCGAACGCGGTGGTGCCGGTGCTCTACAAGGGTGAGATGGTCGCGGTGTTGAGTGTTGGCACGCAGGATATTTCAGCGGGCTTGTGGATGGGGTCACGACTCTCGTCTCTCGAAGAGATGGGCACCTATGCGGGCACGCTGTTCGGCCAGCAGGCACTTCATCATTCTGAGCGGGTGAGTATTCGTGCACAGTTGCGTTCGATCATTGATGAGCAGCGCTTCACGCCGGTCTTTCAGCCGTTCGTCAACCTCGCCACGCGCCACGTTGTTGGATTCGAGGCGCTCACTCGATTCGACGACGGCGTCGCGCCCGATGTCCGCTTCCAGGCGGCCTATGACGTGGGACTTGGCTCAGAACTCGAGGCGGTCTGCGCGGGTGCGGCGGTGGAGGCGGCACATGTGATGTCATCTGGACTCTGGTTGAGCGTGAACTTCTCTCCGGCCACGTTGCTCGACGGATACGCGGGGCACGTCCTTGATGTTGCGCATCGTCCGCTCGTCGTCGAGATCACGGAACACGCGCCGATCAAGAACTACGCAGAGGTCCGTCGAGCCGTGCGCGCAATCGACGGCTGCAGACTGGCGGTTGACGATGCGGGTGCGGGTTATACGAGTCTTAGTCACATCCTCGAACTACAGCCTGACTTCGTGAAACTCGACATCTCGCTGGTGCGAGACATTGACACAGATCCAACTCGCCAAGCAATGGCCGCGGGGGTATGCCACTTCGCGGCCCAAACCGACACGGTGATAATCGCCGAGGGCATCGCGACCGAGATGGAAGCCGAGACACTACTCAAGATCGGCGTGCCGCTGTTCGCGTCAGACCTGCTCGGCCAGGGATATATCTTTGGACGTCCCGGCCCGCTGCCGATCAGCTAGAGGAATATCAGGGTGCGGTAACGCGAAGATCGAGTAGTGCGTGACGATCGACGAGCCCCCCGGTGGAACCAGCCACGCCGATTCGAAGCGTCCCTGGAAGCGTCAGTCCCTGCTTGGTGAGTATGGCCACACCGTTCACCCAGACAGTGATCGAGGTCGCGCTCGTCGTCACTGAGATCGGCGTTGACAGTGCGCTGATGGTTTGGGCGAGTGCCTTGGTCGCCAGCCAGTGCAACGATCCATTGCTGCCGCCATCACTGATGCCAACGAAGTTGGCGGCGGGTGCACCATGCTCCTTGTCCTCAGAGAACACCACTGCGTAGGTCGGAGCGACGACTGGTGCGAAACCGAGGCCCCAACCGTTGCTGCCGAGTGTCGAGTCGGGAACACTCGGCGCGCCAAAGAGCACCGCGATACCGTCGGCGCCGTTGCCGGGGCTTACCTGTGGGGTGAACGTGACCGCTGCGTTGGGACTTGTCGTCAACGACGAAGCCCACGCCGAACTGGCTTGGAAGGTCGAGAGGCCGGTGAGGGACAGTGTCGAGCCCACGAGTCGCGCGTGGCCGTTTCGCCGCCATCTGCGAAGGGGCGACACTACCGAGGGTGCGCCGCTTGCCCGCGCGTGCAGTGTCACAGACGTGATGTGTCCGCCTGGGGTCTTCAGGAGGAGTTTGGCACTCTGCACACCAGGCGCCGCCGGTTGGAAGCCAATTCGTATCTTGGTTGAACTAGTAGGTGCAATCTCGATGGGGAGGTTCGTGCCCGTTACAAAGAACGCGGGATTCGTGGTCGACGCCCCCACTATCGCCAGGGGCATCGAGCCCCCATTGGAGAGTGTCATTGTCGTGTAGCTGACGGCACCTACGCCACTTGGGCGCACGGACACGTTCGAAGGAGTCTTCAGCGCAGTGGTCGGGGGTGTTCCGGCGATGGTGGCGCGAAGGTCGCTGACGGCGTTTCGATTGAAGAGGTTGCCGGTGGAACCCGCGAAGCCGATGAGGACCGATGGAGGAAGGGTGACTGGCAGGGTCAACTCGCTCGTTCCGTTGATGAAGACGCTCAGTTCGTCGTTGGAGATACTCACGGTCACTCCAAGGGGATTGTTCTGCACCCCACCGAGCTCCGCGGGCAGGTTGACTCCACCCAGCCAGTTGTATTGATTCGTCTGGGTGTTCCAGCCGTTGGTCACCCCGACCCATCCATACCCCGCACCCTTGGGATCGAGCGTGGGGGGTGAACCCGGCTCGGGGTAGGTGCCAATGACCACGCCGATTCCTTGGACGGTGTTGAACCCGAGGCCGCCTCCGTCTGAGCCGAGCGAGCTCGGGGGAGTGCTCAGGGCATTGGCGATCACCAGGGCGGCTGCGTCGGCTCCGTCACCGAGGGACTGGTTCATCACGTACGAGAAGGTCATGGTCGTGCTCGGTACCGCGACGGGCCAGTACGCGCTTCCCGCTTGGAATTGGCTCAGCTGGGTAAGGACGAGTTGATGGTCTTCAATGCTGGCCGATCCATTGGTCGTCCAGCCGGCGCGCGATGAGAACAGGGGCAGAGCGAACCCGCTCCCTGTCGCTGTGCCTGAGAGACTGACTGTGTAGTTGGGTGATCCGGGAGCATTGGTCGTGAACTGCACGGTCTCGTGCTGAGGTCCCGTCGCGTCGGGTTGGAAGGCGACATTGATCGTGAGCGACGTTCCCGCTTGGATCTGATCGCCCGCGCTGAGAGGTTGGCTGAAGATGAACGCTGAAGAAGTAGGTGCGCTCACCTTTGTCAAGGTTGCGGTGGATCCGCCGGAGTTGGTGATGGTGAAAGATCCCGTGTTCGAACCTCCGACTGGCACCGAACCGAGGTCGAGACCGCTCGTGCCACTCGAAGTACTGAGCGACAACTGGGGAGGTTGGGCACTGTGGGCTGACAGGTTCACGGTCCATGTCTGGACAGACGGCGTCGCGGAACTTGTGAGGGTGAACGATGACGTCGCTGAGGACTGGGGAGCGCTAGGGGTGTAGGTGACCACCAGGGTTATCGACGCACCCGGGGCGAGGGTCGTGCCGGGTGCGGGAACACCACCAAGGCTGAATCCGTTGGAGGGTGACACGCTCGCCCCCCACGTCAGTGGCAACGCACCGAAGTTCGTGAATCGAACGTTCTGGGCGCTCGAGGTGCCCATCGTCACACCACCAAAGTCGAGTCCCGTCGTTGATCCATACAACAGTGCGTTGGGGGACTGGGCGAGACCCGTGAGTGGTAAATCGAGCTCTCCGGCATCGAAGACAATTCGTAGAGTGCTCTGGATCGAGCCGGGGGTGGTGTTGGGTTGAAAGACGATAGAGATTCTGGCGGTGGCTCCTTTGGCGAGGTGGAGTCCCTTTGAGGTGAGCGAGGGTTGCACGCCCGTGATGGCGAACTGTGCCGGGGTTGTTTGGTTCGGATCGCTAGGGACCTGGACCGACGAGATCGTAAGAGGACGGTCGGCGGTCACACTGAGCGTCTCGATTGCGCTTCGGCTTCCAATGACCGTGGTGGCGAAAGTGAGTCCGCGACCGTGGAGTTGGGCGCTGTCCTTTTCGCCAAAGCCCATAACGTGGCCGTCTTGGGAGACAGCGTAGATCTTGTTCGCCCACACCCCCGGTGAGGTGAACTTGTTGGCGAGACCGATGGGCCACTGGTTGATGAGAGTGAGCCAACGTCCTTTGGGTGTTGCGTTGTAGGCCTGAAGCGTCGCGTCATCACCCAGGCCGTCAGAACTTCGTACCACCCAGACGACACCACTATTGGCCACCAGCTGGTTCGAGGTGACGACCGGACTCGCTGCTCCATACCCGAACGCGGTCGATCCACTCGCTGGGCTGCCGGCGGTGGCGACTTGGGTGAGTGTTGGAGTCGCCCCGGTCGCGTTGACCTGATAGACGTCGAAGTTACCCTGGTGCGCATTGCCGAGTGAGCCCGTTCCACCGGTGGCCGTGGGCATATAGAGATAGCCGCCGGTCTTGGTCGGATACGCAGCCGGCGTCGCCCAAACGCCGCCGTAGGGACCGACCGTTGCGAGACTGTTGTCGCCGCCGCCGGGGCCGTTGCCCACACCCCCGAGCGAGTCCGCGTTCAATAAGTAGACGTAACCACCCTTGCTCTCTTGGACCACGACGTGAGGAATACTCGCGGTACCGAAGCTTGCTGGTAGCAGCACCGGCGCACCGGTGCCGAAGTCGAAATCATGCTTGTCCAGGTACGCGGCGTCATAAGGCGTGAAGAAGTCGACTGGTACGAGTGCCCCCGTGCTCGACACCGACAAGTTGATGACGGATTCACCCAGGCTCGAAGGTGGTTGATTGCCGGGTAGAGGTCCCTTGGGTGACTGGTAGCCATTGCCGCTCGTCAAAAGGATGTCATTGCCGAACTGAACGAGGCCGCCGCCGGACTGCCATATACCTCCACCGACGTGGTTCGAGACGACGTCGGTCCAAATGGTCGAGATGGTGCCGGCGGTGCTCACGCCAACTACAAATCCGTAGAACGGAGCCTGGTCGCAGTGAGAGGAGAACGCGGCATAGATGCGACCGTTCAAGAGCAAGAGGCCCGGGCGCTGGAGTTCGAGATTGGCGTTGAAGGCGAGACTCGGGTCGTTTTGCGCGGAGCCGCTAATCCTCACGGGGAAGTTCGGCTCCTCGCCTCCGGTGAGTGGATTGAGAGCGTGCATCCAGTAACTGGGTGTGCCGCTGACACCTTGTTGCATAGCAAGCATGTACACGATGCCGCTCGTGGGATCCACAGTCGGTGTCGACAGCACGCCGACATAGGGCCCCACGTCGCCGCAGGTCTCACCTTTGAGTGTCCAGGCATTGACTTGATAGAAGGGTTGAGCAATCTGACGTGACCACTCGACCGCGCCAGTTGTTGGGTTGAGTCCGTACACCCAGTCCTGCATGGTCGCAACGATAAGTACCCCAGAAGCAACGAGGGGTTGAGCGAATACTTGGCCGACGACAGGTGTGTTGAAGATCTGTCCGAAGTGGCTTCCCGCTACGACCGATGGGCTGAGCCCGGGCTGGTCGGGATACCACCCCGCGCGCGAAGTGGAGCCTCGATTGGTGGGTTGGCTGACCAAGGGTGCCGTAGTGCCTGCCGTACTCGGCGCCGGCGCACTCGACGCGAAGGTCGATCGGGTGCTCAAGAGCAGCGTCGCCACCATGATCGCCACGAGAATCAGTCGCGGCACACTGCGCCTCTTTGCGTGTGGAGCGACGCTTCGTGGAGCTGCGTCGTGGCGCATCGAATTCATCCCTTGTCGACCCATTCTCAGTCAGAACACGCTAGCCGTGTTTGTCAGTTCGAGCAGAGCCAAGGTCGACAACGGTCTCATAGGCGCCGGTGGGCCAACGAGCGTCGAAGGTCCCGTTGCGAATGAATTCGTGGACTGCTCATTATGAGGTGCCCGATTGATCAGGGCAGAGCCGAACGGCGAGGTGACGCTGAACTTTGGAGGTTCGAGGGGCGGGTGAGGACCCAACGTCAATCCACGAGATGCGCAATACCTTAACGAAGTTAAACCAACGCAGCGCTCACCAGGTGACAAAATACTGTTCCATTACACTCGACAGTATTCGTGGCAAGTCGTAGGTCAAGAGCTCGAGTCGGAGAGGAAACGTCGTGGCAAACGCAGCAGGTCGCCGATACCGATACGGCTCAAGTTTCATAGATCAGGCCTCGGGCGTTCGCTTTGAGGGTCATCACCCGTTTGAGCGGCCCGACCTGTGGCAGATCTATCTCGAAGAAGGTGAGGGCAAGTACCGCAGCCGAGGCTTCGAGGGAACAATGCGCCGCCAGGAACTCGAAGATGGTCACGGTGTCTCACTGTTTCTCCTTGGTTTTTCTCCCGAGGGCAAAGTCGTCGCCGGAGTTCGCTTTCATGGACCGCTCGAGGGGAGTTACGAAGCGGCGCTCGTCGAAGAAATGGCGTCGTCGCCAGAGATCAACGACATTTCGGCTCTCATTGACCAAGAAGTGCGTCTGGGCGCCATCGAGGTGAAGGGCGAGTGGTCCAAGGGTGCCGCCGGACATCGATTGGTCCAGACTTTGTCGCGCTCGGTGACCCACGCCATGAACTGGCTGGGCGCCGAGTTCGCAATTGCCGGGATCTCTGAGAAACTGCTGCCCTTGGGGATACCGACGGGCGCGCGTCAGGTGGGTACGTCCTCGGTGCCCTACCCCGATGAACGGTTCCACACGATTGCCGTGGAGTGGCGTCGCGCTCGTAGTCACGACCTGAGCACCGCGCGCCACCAACAGGCTCTTCGTCTCGAGGCCGAGCAACTCTCGCGCGGTCCTGCAAGAGAGAGTATTGGATCACTTGAAGAAGACTCAACGCGCACCAGATCATGGCGACCGCTCGTACTCGACGTGGGCACGCGATCGCAACGTGAGATGCTGCGAGCGCTGCGAGAGGACAAGGCGTTACAAATCATTGATCGCTTCGATGAGCAGCGCGAACAACTCGCTCAGTTGCTGCCGACCCCTTCGCCCGCGTTGATGCAAGATGGCCAGCGCTGGGTGTACTTCCCGTGGCGTCGCGCGATAGTGCGGTTACTGGCACCCAAGTCCTTTGCGACATTGCGTCTCGATCGCAACCGCAACAAGATGACCCGGGCGGAACAAGCACGTCAACGCACCCTACGTATTGGTGTGGTTGGCATGAGTGCTGGACACTCCATTGCTCACGTGCTCGCCATGGAAGGGCTCGCGGGCGAGATCCGCATCGCGGACTTCGACACTGTGGAACTCTCCAACTTGAACCGCATTCCCGCGAGCGTTCTCGATCTTGGTCTCAACAAGGCCGTCGTCGCGGCACGACGAATCTCCGAAATCGATCCGTACTTGAAGGTGGTGATGATGCCAGAGGGCATCACGCCTGAGAACCTGGGGACGTTCCTCGATGGTCTGGACCTGGTGATAGAGGAGTGTGATTCGCTCGACGTGAAGTTACTGGTTCGAGAAGCCGCTCGTGAACGATACATACCAGTGCTCATGGAGACGAGCGATCGCGGGGTTCTTGACGTAGAGCGTTACGACATCGAACCGGATCGCCCCGTCTTTCACGGTCTCCTGGGTGACATCAAGTACTCGATGCTCGAAGGTCTCTCCACTGCAGAGAAGAGTCCGTTCGCGTTGCGCATACTTGGCGCAGGCGATGTCTCCTCACGCGCCGCGGCTTCGATGATCGAGTTGGGCCAGACAATCACCGCCTGGCCGCAGTTGGCGAGCGAGGTCACCCTGGGTGCAGCCACCACCGCCGCCGCGGTACGCAGACTTGGACTTGGTGAGGAGCTGCCGTCGGGTCGTGTGCGTTTTGACGTCGAGGAGATCCTTGACACCATCGGCCCCGTTCCCCTCGACACTGAAGCAGAAATCGACCTGGCACTCGCGCCCCCCGAGGATCCATTGCTCGAGAGCGACGATCCCATTGAGCTGATGGTGGACGCGGCGCGGCGTGCCCCGTCGGGCGGCAATATTCAGCCGTGGCGCTTTGAGGCGAATGACGACGAAGTGCGTTTCTTTATGCTGCCCGAACGTACTTCAATGATGGACGTCCAACATCGCGCCAGTCACGTGGCCGTTGGAGCGGCACTGTTCAATGCCCGTACGGTTGCTGCATCACTGCATCAACTCGGCCCCGTGCAATTGTTTCCTTCCGGACCCAAATCGCATCACTTGGCCACCATACGACTCGGCAATGAGCGTGATCCTGAGATCGCGCCGCTGCGCTCATATGTCCATACACGAACGACGAACCGCCATATTGGCCGGCCCGCCTCCATCGACGAGGGCGTGCTCGCTCAAATGGTGCGAGGAGTCGAGCGCGAAGGCGCGCGACTGCGCGTGTTGACTGCCCGCGACGAGATCAATCAATGCGCGACCCTGCTCGGTGAATCGGATCGACTCCGATTTCTTCTCCCCCAAGTGCATTTCGAGATGAATTCGGAACTGCGATGGCCCGGACGAGACGCGCTTGAAGAGGGGCTGGACGTTCGCACGCTAGAAATGGACCCCTTTGGTTACGCGGCCATGGACATCCTTCGTCGCCCCGACGTGATGGCGAATCTGGCTGAGTGGCGAGGCGGAAAGGCCCTTGGCCTTCGTACTCAAGCCGCCGTTGCTGGCAGTTCGGCGGTCATTGCTGTCACCGTGCCGCGGGCTGAGCCCAAGTGGTACGTTCGCGGAGGCGCCGCACTCGAACGGGTCTGGCTGAGTGGCGAGATGCATGGTCTCGCGATGCAGCCAGCTTCACCCGTCTTTCTGTACGCGGTAGATGAAGACGACATGCGTACCCTTGGTGGTGACCGATACCTAGAGGAGATGGTGGGCCTGTCACAGCGCTTCAATGAACTCTGGAATCTCGATGATGGCGAGAGCATGGTTATGGTTCTTCGAGTGCACCACGCTCCGCCGCCGAGTGTACGCAGTATCAGACTGCCACTTTCTCGTGTTCTCAGTCGCGAGTCTCAGTAGTACGTTTTGCATATTTTGTGCAAAATGTGACAAGTGCTTGGGCCTTTGTGCCCTAGCGGACTAGCTATGAGGAATGCGAACGAAAGTTTCTTTGCATAAAAAACCATCGCACTGCTAACCTCGGCCCAAGACCATAGTGGGAGAAAGCGAGAGCCCGTGGACAGTCCGGCGCGTTTCTCTTTACTGAAAGCTGGTGAAGAAACACGTCTCACATTGGAGACGCTCTTCCAGGTGATTCCCGGTGCTGAGATTGTGGCGACCGTCTCGCTCTCCGAAGGCGATATCCCGGCTCTTGAGGTCGAACCTTTGGTGCGAGAGGGCGCCGAGAATGCACTCGGGAGTGTTCGAGATGAGGTGCGTTCCCGCCTGGCCAGTGGAGGGCCCTCAAACTCATTCTCACACTTCATTGCGGGCGTTGAGTGGGGAATCCTGCTCGAGAACATCTCAGAACATGACGGGGGAATGGTCGGTGCCCTCGTCATCGCTCGTCACGGTCGCACCTGGTCACAGCACGAACGCTCCTTGGCCCGGGGCTTCGCCGGACTCCTCAGCCACGTGGCCTCATTGGCGTCACGCGAGAGCGTGCTGTTGCATCAGCGAAGTCTGGATGAATTGGTGACCAGAGTTGCGGAACGACTCATGTCGACGTCTGCGGACACGCGTTCTGAGGTGCTGACGTGGGTGACCCAGCAACTCGCCGAATTCCTTGGCGCCGACGTCGCCTTCCTTCGCCGCAATGACCTCGTGCGCGGACTGAGCATCCTCGAAGCCGAATGGCCAAAGCGTGAGAACATCCCGGACCCGGACCCCTTGGGCGAGGTTCGCTTTGACTCCGATCCGATCTTCATGGCCACCCGAGACCTCCGCCAGCCCTACCTCACTGGTCTTCCCGACACGACCGAGGAGTACCTCGAACGCATCAATGAAGCCTCGAGTAGCCACGTCAATGAGTTGCTCGTTCCAGTCGGCGGCGCGGCTGTGCCCCTCTTACTGGCGGATTCCACGTGGGGGGTGCTCGGGTTCATCCACTTTGAGTTGCACGCCTGGGTGCCCGCCGAGATCAACGCGCTCCAGGCGGTTGCGTCGATGCTCGTGAATCTTCAAGCGCGTATCGACGCCGAGGGCCGAACTGCCTATAACGCGATGCACGACTACTTGACTGGTCTGCCCAACCGGCGCGCACTTGTTCAAGAACTCACGAGACGTTTGGATGCGAATCGTGGCACGTCGGTGATGGTGATCGACCTCGACCGATTCAAGGTCATGAATGACTACATGGGCCACGCGAGCGGTGACCGACTTCTTGTGACCATTGCGGACCGATTGAGGACCAGCATCAGGTCAGAAGACTTCGTCGCTCGTCTCGGCGGGGATGAATTTGTCTTCGTAGTCGATGGTGATCTCGGTGAGATGGAAGTACTGGCTGCGGCAAACCGAGTCTTGAAGATCATTAACGAATCTGTTGTACTGGGCAGACAGGAATACAGCCACACTGCAAGTATTGGTGTAGCCATCGCCAAAAAAGGTGAGCGCGACAGCGACGCCTTGATCAGCAACGCCGATGCAGCGATGTTCGCCGCCAAAGCGAGGGGCGGGAACCAAGCGCTGGCCTTTGACGAGGAGATTGAGGCGTACGTCAACGAACGCTCCAGCACAGAATTCTTGCTGCGAGAAGGCGTCCAAGGTGGGCAGTTGGTGCTCTACTATCAGCCCGAGATTGACCTTCGTACTGGTGAGCTACTCGCCGTTGAGGCGCTCGTGCGTTGGCAGCACCCGACCAAGGGTTTGCTCGCCGCGTCACAGTTCATCAAGATTGCTGAGGACGCAGGCATCATCGTGGATATTGGCCGATGGGTCTTCGCCGAGGCGTGTCGCCAATTGGCGACCTGGCGACACGACTACCCAGACCTTCGGTTCGTTGTCCGCGTCAACATGTCGCCCGCGGATTTTGTCTTAGAGGACATCGTGCAGTTTGTCGAGGACAACTTGAAGATGAACGATCTCCCCGGTGAGGCAATCTGCATTGAAATCACCGAACACGTTGTCTTCACTGAATCAGAGAGGACGGCGCGGATCCTTCGACAATTCAGAAGTCTCGGTGTTGAGATTGCACTCGATGACTTTGGCACCGGTTTTGGCTCCATGACCGAATTGAAGCACTTGCCAGTGAATTTCTTGAAGTTGGACATGAGTTTCGTTGAGGGCATCACAACTGACCCTTTTGATCGAGCCATCGTGGAGACGATCCTTCGCTTGGGTGAGGCACTGAATCTTGGCGTGATTGCCGAGGGTATCGAATCGACCCTGATCCTTGAGGAACTCTTGCAGCTGGGTTGCATGCGCGGCCAGGGCTACCTGATGTCTGAGCCTGCGACGCCCGTTGATCTGGTGCCACTTCTTCGTCGAGGGGGCGTTCTGCTGCCGCGGCTGTGGGAAGAAATGAGTATGAACGCTTCTGGCGTGATTGGCGAGCCATAATATGCGTGGTGAAAGTCGATCAAGTAGAGCCAGTTGATTTTGTGCTGCACTCCAGCGAATCGTGGCTCTTTCGTTCGATCATCGACGAGTTGTCGCGCGATGAATTGGGCATCAGTTTCATTTACCGAGTACTGGAGCGACTCGCTGAGAAGCACGGTTTGAGCGATGTCGTCGTGACGGTGACTCAAGAGTCATGCGGGACCCAGACATTTCGATTGGCTGGTCGAAGCGTCGACGCGGAACTTCTCGGCCGGCTCGGTACTTCACCAGGTTTGCATTGTGAGCCATCGATCGTTCCAGAGGACGAAAGAGAGGCTGTTCGCATGGCGTGCCAACTGGCGTTGTCCACCCATTTGGCGAGATTTCGAGCAGAACGCGACTGGTTGACATCCATCTCGAATCGACGCAGTTTCGACGCAGCGCTTAAAGTCGCGTCCGCGCGCAGCGCGCGGTACGGGTGGGCCTTCACATTGGTAGTGATCGACCTAAACGACTTCAAACAGATCAATGATCGAGCAGGGCATGAAGTTGGCGACGACGTCCTTCGTCAGTTCGGTTTGGCACTTCGTCGTTCAGTACGAAGCGGTGACACGGCCGCTCGGATCGGCGGTGATGAGTTCGCAGTGATCCTCAATAATGCGGAGGGGAGCGAGGCCTCGGGCTTCATTGAACGCGTGCGTGCTCAGATGAAAGCCAACGAAGAGGCGATCGACTTCACGATCGGTACCGCGGTGTCACCGCGAGATTCGACCGATCCAAAGGAACTGCTGCGCATCGCCGATGCGCGCCTGTATGAGAAGCGAGGTATTGCACTCACATGACAACACGAACTGATGAGGACTTGGAGCTTGAGCTGCGCTCGCTGCCAGGCGTACTGAGCGTCAGCATCGCCTATGGCGATCGCGGCGACGCCGAAATGGTGACGCTGCTCGTCATCGGTCTCGAACTCGACGCCACGCGATCCGAGGCGCAAATGATTCTCAGTCTGTACTACCCAGAAGTCACATTGGTCATCGAAGAAGCTAATGATGCCGTGATTCAGTTGAGTCGAGACCACTCTCGTGTTGCCATTGTTGAAGCTGACATCGAACACTCGACGGGGACTGTACGAGTGACGCTGCAACACAATGGTCGAAGCGGTATCGGTCACTCTGCGAGTGGCCCCCTGATAGGAGGGGCCGAAGCGACACTGGCGGCCCTACGTGACCTGGGTATTGAGGTTCCCTTCTCGCTGCTGTCCGTGAACAGTGTGTCGTTGATGAACCGTTGGCCGGTGATTGTTACGCTTCGCTCATCGAGAGGTGACGATGATCGGATGGGCATCGCCCTCGCAGACGGGGAGTTGCTCTCGTCGGTGAAGTCGACGCTCAATGCCCTCAACCGATTTCTTGCAACGCCAGTACGGCCGGGCTGAGCGATGAAGTGTCGTCGCATCCTCGCGCCATCAATGATGACGGCTAGCAGAGCTCGGACAATGAAATACACGTACAGTTTGTTGGCACTGGTGATGCTCGGCGGGCTCAGCGTCTCTTCAAGCGCAGGTGCGTCGAATGACTCTTCAACTTCGACGACTACTGCGAGCGGATCAACCAGCACAACGGTTCCGAACAAACCCGTCTACGTCGCCCCCTTGAGCGGAGTGCCCGATCCTCGAGGGCTCACGAGACATCACTCGGCGATCACGATAAAGATTGACAACACGTACGCTGCGCGACCCCAGTTCGGCATCAATGAAGCGGACGTTGTGTACGAAGAGATCGTCGAGGGTGGCATCACGCGATTGGCGGCGATCTTCGACTCTCACTTACCCACGGTCGTTGGACCGATTCGGTCCGTTCGACGCACCGATCGCGAGATTGTCTCTCCCATCCGAGGCGTCTTCGCATGCTCAGGGGGAGCGCAGTACGCGCTTCAGAGCATCGCCACCGCCCCAGTCAAGTTCCTCGATGAAGCGACAAGCGGCGGGGCAATGTTTCGAGACGCGAAGCGCTATCCTCCCCACAACCTCCTCGGCAACGCCGCGGCATTGCTCAAGCTGGCCAAGGGGACCAAACCTCCTCGATCGCTCTTTAGTTATCGCGAGCGCGGTGTGCAGGCGCCTGGTGCAAAAGTCAAATCATTCACTGTTGGCTTCGCCGCGGGCTATCAGACGTCCTACACGTGGGATCAAGCGACGCTCTCGTGGAATCGGTTCATCTTCGGCGCTCCCGACCTGGTGGCCAGTGGCGCACAGTTATCACCGCGGAACGTGATTGTCATGAACGTCAACTACAAGGGTGGTGTCGGGGTCATTGGGGCTGAAGCGCAGTTGACGGGTTCGGGACCGGTGGAGATTTTCACTGATGGACGAGTTGAGCGCGGTACGTGGACGCGCGGCTCGATGACGCAACCAACCCTGTACAAGAACAACGGGCGAACCATAGAACTCACCCCCGGACAGACGTGGGTTGAGCTGCTCGACACGAGTGAGCGAGCGACAATCACCGCCAACTAGAACCCGCTGTCGTCTGAGTGACTATGGCGTGATGGCAATCGTGTTGAAGAATCTTCAATCGAAGGTCGAGTCGTGAGTAGGTAGAGTAAGCCACAGTCCAAGTCAATTCATTTGAGGATTGGTACTCAACACAGAGGGGGAGCAGTGGCTGACGTCGTAGCGCGGGGAGTGGTCGAGAGTAGTTTGAGCGACGCGTTGCTTCGTCGACGGCCCGTGTGGGGTGCGTTCATCGCCGGTTCGTTCGTGGACGCGCACGATGCCGCGACTTTTGAGGTGCTCGAATCAGTCAATGGTGAGTCGCTGGCGCGTGTGGTGGTGGCAGATGAGGAACTCGTTGCGCGCGCGGTCGCTGATTCGCGGCGAGCGTACGAGGAGGTGTGGCGCAGGCTTTCGCCACGCGAGCGCGGCGCAATGATGCGACTGGTGGCGGCACGTATTCGTGACCACGCCGAGGAATTGGCCGAGTTGTGTGCGAGAGAGGTCGGCAAACCCAAGCGTGATGCGCTGCGGGTGGACGTGATGTCGAGCCACACGAGCTTTGACTACTACGCGGGTATCGCCGACACCGTTCACGGCCAGATACTCGACCAGGGACCCATTGAAGCCAGGGTGACGTACGAGCCCTACGGTGTTGTCGCGGCAATCCTGCCGTTCAACTGGCCGCCCATCCATTTCTCAAAGAAGTGTGCACCGGCGATTGCGGTCGGCAATACGGTGGTCATCAAGCCTGGTGAGCAGGCACCACTGACGGTGTTGAGGCTGGTCGAGATTGCGAATGAGGTTCTGCCCCCCGGCGTGATCAACGCGGTGTCTGGCATGCCTGCTGGTCCGGCGTTGGCGTCGCATCCACGAATCGAGAGGATCTCATTCACCGGCGCGACGGCGACGGGCCGACGAGTCATGGAGAGTGCCGCGAAGAACCTGACGTACACGACATTGGAGCTGGGGGGCAAGAATGCCCTCATGGTCCTCGACGACGCCAATATCGAAGAGGCGGTTGAGACTGCAATCGAGGGGATGTTCTACAACCAGGGCGAGGCTTGCACGTCGACGTCTCGAATCTTGGTGCACGCATCCTTGTATGAGGATTTTGCGCATCGCTTCGTTGAGGCGGCGAGTCGGCTCATCGTGGGCGATCCTCTCGACGCCGCTACCGACATCGGGCCCCTCGTAGACGCACGCCAGCAGGAAAGGGTTGAGCACTACGTACGTCAAGGCATTGACGAGGGGGCGACCCTACTTTTCGAAGGCACCGTGCCCGACGCTCGCGCATTCGCTCAAGGATTCTTTGTCGCGCCACGCGTCCTTGGTGACGTGACACCTCAGATGACGGTTGCTCAAGACGAGATCTTCGGCCCGGTTGCGTGTTTGATGCGTTTCGAGACCGATGAAGAAGCCATTGAGATTGCCAATGGTACGCAGTATGGACTGACTGCTGCGATCTGCACTTCTGATGAGGTTCGGGCCGCTCAGATGGCCGAGAGACTTGAGGTCGGGATGGTCTTTGTGAACAACTACACCCGTCGCACATTCATTGGCTCTCCCTTTGGCGGGGTGAAGGGCAGTGGGTACGGTCGCGAATATGGGCCCGAGACCCTGCACGAATTCGTGCGTGCCAAGAATGTCAGATTCCCTTCTGGGCGAGGGGTGATTGGCGGTTGGCCCCCGAAGCCTTGATTTCTCCTTCTGGGTGGCTCGTACAATCGACTGAGAGGGTCAGACAAGATTGAGACGGCATGGGATTCACCAGCGAGGGGATTGAGAATTCGTCGAGCGAAGTTCCGCGCGAGATCCGCCGACTGATTGTCAACGGCTTCGCGCTGGCTCCGGCCGGCGCGAACGTCATCATGCAACTCTCCCAACTTGGCGTCGGCCACGGCGTGGTTGAGAGCAGGGTCGCCTCGGGGTCTTTGTATCGCCACCCGTTCAAACGCACGCGAACGACGCTCAGTTACATCATGATCGCGGGCTTTGGCACTATTGAAGAACGCACCGCGCTTCGTGCGGCCGTCAATGTCCAGCATCGTCAGGTCCGTTCACTCTCGACAGATGCGGTGCGTTATAACGCATTTGATCCCGACCTGCAGTTGTGGGTGGCAGCGTGTATGTACCGTGGAGTGCTTGACTCGATCGCATTCCTCTATGGTGAACAGGATGCCGCGACCCTCGACGAGATCTACCGATTCTGTGCTCGTTTCGCAACCACCCTGCAAGTTCCTGAATCGGCGTGGCCGCGAGACCGCGTTGCCTTTGAGCGCTACTGGCGGCGTGCCGTTTCGACGATTGAGTTCGACGCGACCACTCGTGAGTACTTGCTAGATCTCGCCTCGTTGGGATTCCTCGCGTTTCCGTTTCGAATCGTTCTCGCACCAGTGCACCGCTTCGTCACCGCGGGTTTCCTGCCGAGGGAATTTCGAGACCAACTCGGTCTGGTCTGGAGTCCTTGGCGTGAGGCAGTCTTCGCTGGTGTGCTCAAAGCAGCAGCGGCGGTCAATCGTGTGTTGCCGACACCGTTACGTGAGTTTCCATGGAATCTCACTCTTCGAGACGCTAAGCGGCGTATCGCTTTGGGTAGGCCACTCGTCTAGGTCACTACGACCTTGGGTACTAACGAGTTCCGTACACCACTTCGATGCTCAAGGGCCCACCGCGCTCGGGAATTCGAACGCGGTCGAAGCTCAGTCAGACTGAGGTCGAAGGATAATCATGCCATTGCTCTCTTCGGCGTAACCCTGACCATCGTCGACGAGTGAGAGGCCGTGGGGGGTCTTCTCCCACTCTGAGGGAGTGCGCAGCATCTGCCAGAGCGCTCGCCACGCCGCCACCGAATGAAGCAGCCAGAAGACTGGATTGAAGACTGCATAGCCCGCGAGGGACCACTGCCTTCGACGTCGCACTGACATCAGACTGAGAATGATCATCGTTGTGTTGCCAAAGATGAGACTGAAGGTGTTGAACGCGGTCACTGGGCCGGTGACGCGGAAGTTGTGCAAAGGAAATCCGAACACTCCGTATGCGCCCCAGAAGAGCACAATCGGATTGATGAGAAACGTTGCGGGCGTGCCGCCGATGAAGAGGATCATGCTCGCAAGGCCTCGCCAGCCGGTCGTTCGACGAAGGTTGTTCAGTGAACGTGAGTGCACGGTGGCGGTGATCATGTAGCCCTTGATCCAGCGCGTCCGTTGTCGGATCCAGGCCTTCACCTCAGGACACGCCTCTTCCCAAGTGGTTGATTCAATGGCGCTAACTCGGTAACCGAGCGCCATCGAACGAATCCCGAGATCCGCGTCCTCGGTCACGTTGTAGGGATCCCAGCCGCCGAGATTTCGCAGCGCCTCGGTGCGAAAATGGTTCGACGTGCCACCGAGGGGCATCGGCAGATTCAACTTCTCGACGCCCAAGAGCAGGTAGTCAAACCAGAGGGAGTATTCGAGCGTGAACATCCGAGTGAGGAAGTTCTGTTTGGCGTTGAAGTAGTTGAGGCGTGCTTGTAGGCACACGTAGTCATGTCCGAGCTCGTCGAAACGGTCGATGACGTCACGTAGTTGCCCGGGCTCGGGTCTGTCCTCAGCGTCGTAGATGACGAGGAACTCTCCGGTCGCGAGGCTGAGCCCGACGTTGCATGCTCGAGCCTTGGTGCGCGGCATTCCGTCGGGTACGACGACGATGCGCATGAAGTCCGATGTACGAGTAGCCTTCGCAGCCTCCAGGCTCTCGGTGTCGTCTTCTTCGAGCAACAAGAGAACTTGCAGTTTCGAGCGGGGGTAGTCCAGTTGCTCCATGTTCTTCAGGATCTGAGGAATGATGTTCGCTTCGCGGTAGCAAGGGATGAGCACGGTGTAACGCGGCAGATGCGCGGCATCGACGCGGCGCTTGATAGTGCCGCCACCTTCAATGACCTGGCGGAGATGGCGCTCCTCCTGTAGTCGCACCTGGCGCCCCCCAACGACGCTGAACAGCATCTTGGTAGCGATACTGAGATCGAAATACACGTTGAGAATGGTGAGTAATAGATCGAGTCCAACGAAGTGATTCCAGAGCATCAATGACACCATGGAGATCGCGATCAGGGCCAGGGCCGCCTTTTGCATTCGACTCATTCCACGGCTGGCGGAGAGATGGGGTTGGGTCTCGGCGAGATTCTCCGCCGCGTGATGGGCCATCTTGTGGCCCGCAGCTGACGATACGGCTTTGAGGATGTCCCAATCCGTTGTGAAGACGTACTTGATGTCATGTGCAGCGAGCGCCGCGACTGCTTCCGCACGAATCTCGGCGTCAGGATCGGAGATCGCTACGAGAAGCGTCGTGCCGTCAAAGTGCCACGGTACCCAACGCTCGTCCAGCATTACTGCGGGGTCCAGCTCGTTGAAGAGGTCTTCAGTGGGCGGGTCGGCTATGAGATCAACGAAGTCCATCTCGAGCACTAGCGCCCACTGACGATAGAGCTCGAGACGCGAACAGAATCCATAGTCCAGGAGAATGCGGCCTATCCATCCGCCCTCAATTGCTTGGATGGAGAGGACTTGGCGTCGCTGCTCCTTGGTGATGATGCCAGCTTTCTTGAGTGACCTGAGAAGCGGTCTTTCACTGTGATGGCGAATGGAGTGGTCAGGTACTTCCTGAGTCGAGTCGACAGTTGGTTCGAGGCTGTGGTCAGACATGTGTTGCTACGGGGTCGTGCGAAGGGTCCCCGAGAGGAGACTGTTCGGTGGAGGTTGCTGGCTTGGGGGGATCTGCTTGTAGACAATGAATCCGCGAAACGCTGCGACGGGGAAGAAGAGTGTGCCAAAGACCTTGTCATGGTGCAGCGTGACCCACACCTCGTCACCCTTGTCCCCGGGTTTGACCGCGACCCACGTAATCAGGTTGGGGTGTTGGAGCAGATTCTGGTACACGTGGCCGGCGGAGGTCACAATGACTCTGTGCAAATCGAGCCCAATGAGCGGGATGATCGGAAACACTGTCTCGTCAAGGAGTATGTAGCCCGACGTTGCGTTGGTGTGAAGCCAGGCAGCGAGCTTGCGCTGGGAGATGCCCGCAGCGGTGTTGGCTTTCGCCTCAAGAACGGTGAGGGCATTGGCGGGCATGGATCCATTCGCCAGTCCGACGGTCCATCCGGCGGAGCACGCGATGACAATAAGCGCCGCAGACCAACGGCTGAGCACGCGTCGTTGAAGTGCCGGGATCCGATCGGGGATCAGTCGCAAGATTTGCGCGGCGGCAACAGCCAGGAATGGAAGTAGTTCAGTCCCATACCTCGAGTTCTCGATGCCGTAGGGGATCATCTCGGGCAGGCGAATGTAGATCTGACCGAGGTCGATCGAGGCAACGATGAACAAGCTCAGCCCAATGAGACTCAGCCACAGTTCTTGGCGCAAACCTCGCCACTTGAGAAACGTTGCTGCGATGCCGACGAGGGCCGCGACGATGACGACTGATCCTGCGATGTCAAGGGCGTCTCGACCATAGAGGGCGAGTGCTGCGGGTACGCTCCCCTTGCCATAGACGAGGCCGAGCGCTGCGAATGGTGCGATCAGGGACCGAGAGGAGTACTTGCCATTCGCGAATTCAAGAGGATTGCCAAAGACCGTCCAGTTAAAGACGAACCACCAGAAGATAGCTACGGCCGGTGGTAAGACGAAAGCGAGAAGTTGATTACGCATCGCAACGGTGCGACCGAAGCGCTGGTAGCTGACGATGACCACGAACACCGTTGCCACTGCGACGAAGCCCCACCCTTCGAAGCGCGAGAGAACGTCGGCGGCTGCGGGCAGACCACAAAAGAGTGCAGTCATGCCCGCGGAATACGGTCGTTTCGCCGAACTCCATCCGAGCAGGCCCGCCACCGTTAGGCACGAAAACGCCACGCAGAATGGTTCGGTCATGGGCACGGCGCTCAAGTAGGACCACGATGGATTGATCGCCATGACCATGGCGGCCACCCAACCGCCAGCGTTGCCCACTCCGGTGCGCTGAGCGATCCGATGGAGGGACACCGCTGTGGCGACGCTGCAGAGAATGGTGAAGAATGCACCGCCAACACCAGTGCGCCACGCCCACATCCACACTGAGCCGATGGAGAACAAGAGATGCGGCACGGGGAGCCACGTGGTGCCAAGTTGGGAGAGTCCGGGGTTTGGGGAGTCCCACAATCTTCGAGCGATGGTCATGTGCGATAGCGAGTCACCGAAGCTGTACATCAGATTGTGTTGGTAGGCCCACGTGGCCATGGCCGTCTGAATGATCAAGGTGACCAGTGCCACGCCTTTCCAGCCGAGCCACCATGGTGCTTCTTCACTCAGTTCGTCGCGCGAATCTAGCGATGGGCTTGCCCGGTTGAGTCGCCAGAATCGGGGTCGGGCGTTCTCGTACTGCAGTTGGGCGAGGTGTGGATTCGTTTCGACGAGGTGGGCCATGGTCTTAATGACTCAAACGCTGATCAGATGTTCTTCTTGTGCTGCGGGGATGTCTGGACTTCAATTCGAGATACTGGAAGCCGGCGTTCACTCGACTCGACCTCGCGCCTCTCAGAGCCATCTCGCGCACCATCGAGTATTCGTGCTTGCTGCTCACGCCGCGCGGCCTTACGCAGGCGACGTAACTTGATCCAGAACCACAGAAGCCTCAAGACGATGGCCAGGATTATCAGCGCGATGCCGATGATGAGCCATGACGGTATACCAAGGTTGTTCGCCGGATTGACGGCAGTCAGTTGGGTCAAGATTGCCCCCGAGCCGACGAGACGCACCCTCTGATCTGGTGTCATGACCGCAATCTGTCCAGTACCGAGACCGAACCAACCACCGAACTTCGTAGTGTTGATGGCTTGGGTGAGACTGTTCACCAGTGAGGGCGATTCGTATGATCCAGCCATGATGACGTCGCGGCCGTTCTGGCTGAATGCCTCAATCGCCGCGAATGGTTGATTGACCGTGTATCCGATGGAAATGCCGTTGGTGGCCAGGGTTCGAAATGGTTGGAAGGTGATCGGTGCCTTGAGGGCGATTGAATCAACGCGAGAGGCCCCGACGACCAATTCGTTCTCGTGTCCCTTGAGCATCTGGCTATTGGAGAGCAGGGAAACTTCGGGGATGTAGGGGAGGACCTGAGCGAGTGTCGTGACCAATTGGCAGGCATCAATGAGATTGGCGTCATTCATCGTGACCAAATCGACATTGAGGCCCGGTGCGACATCTTGGGGCGCACGATCGAATCCCGCCGGCAGGGTCTGGCCCGGTGTAGCGGCAAACCCCGAGGACGGATTGATAGTCACCTGCACGGGCACAAGGCCCGCGTGACAGAAGCCTCCTGGCGGTGAGTAGTCAAGGCGGTAATCAACACTCTGGGTTCGACTGAGAACCGAGACGGGCACGTTTGCGTTCATCACCAACGAACCCACGGTGCTGAGTCGTTGACTGGCGACGATGTACCCACCAACAAGGACGCTGAACGTCGCCACGCCCCCTACTGGCGGGGGCGTGTAGTCAGCCTGAAGCCTCAGCTGCAGTGAGCGAATGGGGGTGCCGAATTGTGACTGGGAGAGAAATTGAGTCACGTCGACGGTTCCGAGGCCCTCGATAGACGTCTGATTCCCGAGCTGTGCGAATGTGATCTCTCGGGTGCCATTCGGGGTGACGGTCACCTTGAGAGGGTTGGTCGCGCTTGCCGTACCGTTGGCACTCGAGGCACTGTTAGCTGTCGCGAGCGCGAGTTGCCCGACTCCTATGGCCTGTGCTTCTTTGACCAATGCGCTACCTTGGCCGCTCACCACAAGAACGGGTGCGGTGCCCGCCTTTGCTACTGAGGTATTAGCACTGGATGAGCCAGGCGTTACCTCAACCTGAACATTGCGCACGAGGGGGCTAATGGGTTGGTTCGGTGGTACACCTTGGGCGATGGAGACTTGGGTATTCGTTCCGTACTGTTGGGAGATGGTCGCCGCGATCTGCATGCTCGCGAGCGCTGCTGAACGCGCGTTAGAGGCCGACAGGCCCACAAGAGACGGCACCCAGACAATGACGCGATTCAGTTGCGGTGGCCAAAAGTCTGCTGGATTGGTTGGGCTCTTGAGCGCTCCACTGAGCAACCCGCTCGCGGATTCAATCTGAGCAGTGACCGAGTCGGTGGCCGTGCAACCACTCGGATTCAGGTATTTTGAATCGAGATTGAGGTCAATGTGAACGTGAATATTGACAGTGCCATTTTGCACGTCGCCAGCGGTGAGCGGTGCGGAGAACTTTGTGCTGCCATTGACATTAGTGAGGCTTTCTGGATAAACATTCGTTGGGGTCGTGATGGTGGCGATTCCACCTGTGATGGGGCCGCGAATTGTCATGGTCGCTACGAACTCAACGGGTGTTGTGCCGGTCGGCACGTAGAGAGTGAAGAATGCGTCGCCACTCGGTGCGGAGAGTGTTTGTGGCTTACCGTTGGAGAGCAAGCTGAGTGCGAGCAACCCTTTTGTCGACACGAGGGTGCTGGACGTCGTGCTCGAGGACGCCGACGCCGTGGAGATGCTCAGGAGTTGTGATGCACCACTTGAGAGGAGTATGGTTGCCGCCAGAAAGAACCTTCGAAGATACGCCCGCCGGTGCGGGAGCGGTTTTTCAGGTTGGCGAAATCGCCTTGTTGACATTTGCCTCTACTCGTTACGTTCGCCAATTGTGAACACAGCCTGTATAGATAATTGGCAGAAAAGAAATACAAAGTATATAGGAAAAGGGGGATACTGTGCGCATCTGCACGGTATGACACCTGAATTAGGTCGTTACCAAGTGACAGTGTAATACAAAGATTTACTTGACTACCTGATCACGGGCATCGAGATCAGCAGTTGCACGCGCCGACCTGATCCGCAGGTGGTGGCGAAGGATGCGCACTCGCAGATGTTTGGAGCACCGTGTCTCGTGGACAAGGTCTCGCCAGTGGAGACCTTGTGAGTGACGTCGCGAGGGTCCTAGTTGTTGTCCCTGAGATCGTTCATCAACACGTCAGCTCGATTGAGCAGCGAGTCAATGGTGTCTTCTGAGCGTGGATCAAAGAACGATGCGCCAATGAAGGCCCTGATTTCAAATGAATCGGCGAAAACCTCATTACGTTCTCGAAGGGAATGCAGAAATCTCTTTGACGCGATTTCAGAATTGTCAGTGTCACCTAAGAGCACGGCAAATTCATTGGCACCAATGCGCGCCACGATGTCGGATTCCCTGAACTCGTGATCAAGAAGTCGTGCGAACTCACGCAAGGTCTCATCAATGTCATCTGAACTCGACATCTCATCGCGTGGCGTGAATTCTTCGAGTCCGATATAGAGCAGGGTCGCGGGCATGTTTCGGCGCCGACTTGCCGCGAGCGCCTTTGAAGCGAGTAATTCAAATCCATGGCGATTGCTGAGACCGGTCAGAACGTCCATTGACTCAAGGTGGTGCGACGCAATCTCTTGCTCGATGATCTCAGCAAGGTCGCGAAGCGAATCGCCCTCAGACGCTGAAAGATCACGGCGTTCATCACCCATGATGCAGAGTGTTCCGAGATTGGTACCGAGCGGACCGCGGATCGGGTGTCCAGCGTAAAAGCGGATGTGGGGTGCCGACTTGACCATTTGTCCGTAAGAGAATCGAAGATCCTCCGTCGCATCGGCAACGTGCAAGGTCGTATGACCGAGAATCGTTTCACTGCAGAAAGAGAACCTGCGCGGCGTCATCTCAAGCTCAAGACCCTGGCGTGAGAGGAACCACACACTGTCTTCGTCAATTAGTGTCACGGCTGCGATGGGCACGTTGAAGAGTCGCTGGGCCAACCGAGTGACTCGGTCAAATCGTTCTTCGGGGCGCGTGCCCATGTCACCGAGCGAATAGACCTCTCTCAGTCGCGCGGCCTCGTTGGGTGGTTTCTTTGGCAACTCTGTAACTCCATTCTTGCCTGCCACGGCGCCGCGTGTGCTGAGGGCACCCCAACCCGCCTGATTG
Organism: Acidimicrobiaceae bacterium; assembly: GCA_027355725.1. Classification (GTDB taxonomy): domain Bacteria; phylum Actinomycetota; class Acidimicrobiia; order Acidimicrobiales; family RAAP-2; genus RAAP-2. The sequence goes on along the minus strand of DAIEHI010000217.1, from coordinate 16,192 downwards.
AGAACAATACCTCCTATTCATCGTCGTATGGAGCCTCGTTGGAACGGCGTCCGCAAGTCGGGGATCACATCGACTCGAGCACCTTTTAGACAGGTCCTTCTGCGGAGAATCCGTGACGTTCGGTGCCTGTCTCGCGAATTGAAGTCACCAATTCGCAAGAGTGTTGGTAACCCACGATCAACGTGAGTGGATGAAGTTCACTGATGCCAAGAAGTGACCGGGCATTTCGTGGCTGCAAGAAGAATCGGTGACGTTGCGCACCGATGGCGCAAAGGCTCAGTTGTCTGTGGGAACGTAGCCCGTACCTGTGTAACTCTGTCCATCTCCGCCGTCACCGTAGTAGGGAGCAGTGCTCGTCGTCGTCGTCGCGGGAGGTCGTGTGGTGGTGGTGGTCGGAGCGGTGCGCGGTGCCTGGGTGACCGGTGGAGCGACATACACCGGTGTCGGCTGTGTCGTTGGCGGAGTCGTTGAGTGGGTGACTCGAGGAGTGGTGGTTGTCGTTGCACTCGTCGTCGTCGTTGTGGGTGTGAGCGCAAGTGGAGTTGGTGCGCTCTTATTTGTTGCGACCACTATGCCCACTCCTACGCCAAGCGCTAGAACTGCAGTGCCAATCCACGCCAGGATGCTCGAAAGCCGCCTCATCAGCGATCCTCTCCATACATTTCCAGTTTCTCCTCAACTGCTTAGACACAGGGACGCGCGACGCGCTCAAGTAGCTCTCTTCAAAACTACCGTTGCGCATGCACGACGTCCATTACATCTTTGTAGCAATATCGATCGAGAAATGTACAAGACATTAGAAATTCCTACTAGCGAGTTGTGAGAAGTCTGAGATGCGAGTTTCGTCGAGTGAAAACGGTGTGACTTTGAATCTTGTAAGGATGTCAACGGGTTAGTTTCTTTCTTGACCCTTCCTTCATGCATCATGTTGGGGAGTGGTACTTCTAAACGGGGAAGACATGAGAGAGTCGTTTCACAGTTCACATCAACGAGATCGACGTTTTAATCGATCACGGCGAATATCACAGACGCTGTTTCTTGGCGCTGGTCTCGCGTCAGGTGTCATCGTGAGCCACGTTGCCGCTGACTCGAAGGTGGTGCCAACTCCCACGGTGCAGGCGAAGGTGCCCACCGCGGTGACCACCACGACGAGCCGGACTCGTCCCGTGGCGAGACCACGCACGCCGAGCGTCGCCCCGACCCCGAGCCCAACGGTGGCGCCGCCAACTACTCAGCCTTCGGCCAAAGCTATAACCCCGAGCCCAACACCAACAGTGCCTCCTGCACCCACCCCAACGACGACGGTGTACGTTCCACCGACGACGGTGCCGGTTCCTGTGACCACCACGACTGTCTGTACGACAACCCCCTCTGGTCACACGACTTGCTACTGAGTCCACCGACGCGACCGAAGTGAGTGCAGCTGTCTCTATGGACATGCGTTCGAAGCAACCCCCAGTTGTGAGGTCGTTCAGTGTTTCAAAGACGTGTCGTGAAACGGGCGTAGGCGAGAGCCAACGCAATGAACACTGACGCCCAACACAGATATGACAGGGCGCGTTCGAGTGGTGCGAGCAGCGCTTGGCGGGTGAGGGCTTGCTTGCGGCCATCGAAGGTGGTGACGGTTCCATCAACGGCGAGTGTTGATCGTCGCAGTGAACGCGCCGGAGTCGAGAGATGGCGTTGGGCGAGTGCGATGAACGAGGCAAACGACCCTCCGAGGATCGCCGTTAGATCAATTGTGGCGTGTTGGGCGAAGTAAGAGGTGAGTACTGGGAAGCCTCCCCAACCAAGCGCGAACACAAGATTGTTGTGAAGGCTCCCTCGAAAGAGTTCAAGGTTATAACCAATCGCCACGATTACGCCCACGACGATGAAGTACGCGAGTGCGCTATTTACGAAGAGTGCGCCATAGATTCCAAGTGCACACGCACCTCCAAGTCCAATGGTGGCGGCTGACGCAAGTTGCCACGCGGGAATATTCGTTCCAAGGGGTCGGTCATGCAGTTCGTCAAGTGCGTGGGCACCAATTCCCACCGCTAGGAGAAACGCAGTGAACGTTGCGCCAAGTCGAGTCGCGTTGACGGGGCCCTTCAGGCACGCGCCAATGACGACGAACGAGAGGTGGCACAAAGAATATGGCGGGTGGGCGAGCAGCCACCATTCGCGCGATCGGCGCTTGTGAATGTAACTGGGTGCTGCGTAGAACGCAGGGGATAGTCCGTTGGGGTTGTTGTCTTCCGTCGGCATCAACCGGACCGGTATCCCCACATCACGAGACCACCACCGAGGCTCATGGACCTCCACTCCACATGATCAATTCCGGCGCGTTTCCAGGCTTCTATCGTCCAGTCAAGGGGGAAGTGCCGGTAATGGCTGGAAATGCTGGGTCCGAGAAATCGTCCAACCGACATCCATCCTCGCCCCCCAGTGAGGAGTCCTGCGACGGGAAGAATGGCTCGCGTGTAGAACCACCACGACAGGTGCCAATGGACACGTGACGGTACGGCGAACTCGAGGCTGGCAATCCGCCCACCTGGCTTTACGACGCGTGCAAGTTCCTTCAGAACCGCCTGGGGATCGGCGACGTAGCGGAGCAAATAGGTGAAGGTGAGCGCGTCGAAGGTTGCGTCTGCAAAGGGAAGCTCCTCCGCGTGGGCCTGGACGAGTCGCACGCGATGGGCGTATCGAACTTGGACTGTTGACGTTGCTTCACGCAACATCTCAGGGCTGAGGTCGACTCCGACGATGGAGGCGTCACAGGATCGGGCGAGTTGTGCTGTGACAGCACCCGGTCCACACGCGACGTCAAGGATCAACTTCGGACGTGAGCTTGTGACATGGCGAATCATCTCGGTACGCCATCGTCGGTCTTGACCGAATGAGAGGACTTGGGCCAGGCGGTTGTACTTCTTTGGCAGTGGGGCAAAGAGCTCGCGACTGAAGCGATTGGGTTCGTGACGCGATGCCCTGACGTCTCGATTGAGGATGGTCATGGGCGAGGTCTCTTTACCTGAAGTCTGTGAGCACCAGATGAAGGGCCGGTTGCTCGGGGTGGAGAGCCTTGATCCGTGAATGGAAGTGCGACAACCGTGTTCAAGCACACCCCTTTCGAGCTGCGGTCAACAGGAAGTACTACGTGATGCCTTGATCTGTTCACCCTAACTGAGGGACGAACCTCGATGTCGGTGCGTCTCTTGTGATGCACCGAGCGCAACAGCGCTTGACTGTCAATCAGTGCAAGTTCAAGGCAAGGTGAATGGCAAGACTTGATGAGGACTGGCCCAGGTCGATCGTGTAGAGCCCGGCAAGGGTCGTGAATCGGCCCTTGGTGAAGATCTGAAATGATGAAGGTGGCAAGTCCAAGGTGACGAGTTTTGATGTCTTTGGTAACAGAGTCACCCTGGTAAAGGCCCGAAGTTGCTCGGGTGGTTCGCCCGCGCTGTTCGGGTAACGGACGTAGGCCTGTACGACGGTTGCTCCGGTTCTCGCTCCACTGTTTCGAACCCGTACGCGTACTACGACGTGATTGCCGCGGTGCACGAGCGAAGCCGCAGAGAGAGCGAATTTCGTGTAGTCAAGCCCGAATCCGAAAGGAAAGAGAGGTGCGTAGTGGTGCACTTGATACCACCGGTAGCCAATGGCGAGGTTAGAACTGAAGTTGACCGAGAGATCAACACCGGGGAACTGCTGGGGGTTCGTCGAGGGCTCGTGCGAGAGATTGGCGGGGAAACTGAGAGGCAGTCGACCGGATGGATCTACGCGCCCACTCAAGATCGCAGCGATTGCGGCGCCATCCTGCTCACCCGGATACCACGCCTCAAGGACCCCCGCAACGTGCGAAAGCCACGGCATCACTACGGCACTGCCAGTATTGAGTACCACGATGGTGTGCGGATTTACCGCAGCGACTGCAGAGATCAGCGCATTCGCGTCGCCCGGCAGCTGGAGATTTGGACTGTCCGCTCCCTCAGTGTTGAAGTCGCCCGCGAAGACCACTGCCACCTTCGCCTTGCGTGCGGAGGCCACTGCAGCGTTGATAGCCTGCGTCACGTCAACGATGCCGAATTTCGGCAGCACGTGATGCCTCGCTTGGAACCACGTCGCACTAAACACGTAGACGCGATGCTTGTCAAGGTGCACAGTCGCGGTCATGTCAGACGGGGCGTGTAGCCCCTTTGAAGCCACGAGAATCCGTCGGTTCAACGAGAGCCACGTGTCGCCGGTCTCACGCATCGAGATTTCGTAGATACCCGATTTTCGTGGGCGGACTCGAAGTGACCACTTGGCCCATGCCTCGCCGGTGCCAGGCTTGGACGCGGTGGCGATGGCTGGTGTCACCTTTGGATTCAGTTCAATGCCAATATCGGCTTTGCCAGGAACGCGGACCCGCTTGAAAGGTGTTAACAGTTTGAGGGGTGTTCCGTTGACGATGTCAAGGTTGTTCAATTGGTCGATCTCAAGCGTGGGTGGGCCGCCGGGTTGGTACGTGACACGAGAGCGTGCTCCAAAGGTGTGGCGCAGAGCCACAAGTGGTGAGACGATGAACGGCGCGATCACGGCGGAGCTGCCTCCACCGGAGGTCTGTGGACTCTGGGCGGCGTCTACACCAATGACGGCAATGGAACGAGTGGAAAGTGAAAGGGGGAGGACTGTGTGCGAATTCTTGAGTAGCACGACGCTGCTTTCGGCCGCGCGCAGGGCAATGAGTGCATGGGCTGGCGTAGCCACATTGGCGTTCAGTGACAGTCTGAGCGGGTGCGCGATGACACCGAACTTGAACATCGTGTCAAGCACGACCCGCACGGCATGGTTGAGATCCGCTACGCGTAGACGGTGATGTTGGACCATTTTCACAATGCCGAGCGCTGACGCTGGCTTGACAAGGGATATGCCGGCGTGCAGCGATTGTGGCAAGTTGAAGACAGCGCGCAGGTCCGAGCGAACGAAGCCGGTGAACCCCCAGGAGCGGAGTGTCTTGTAAATGTACGGATCAGCGCACGTATTCACACCGTTGAGTGACCCGTAGGAGCACATGATGGACGCGGCGTCCGCCTGCTGGACCACGGCCTTGAATGGTGAGTTGTAGAGCTCGGCCAGGGCGCGGGCGCTCACGTTCTGGTTCAGTTTGAGGCGGGCAGTCTCTTGGGTGTAGGCGGTGAAATGTTTCACGTTCGCCAGTTCGCCTGTTGACTGAATGCCCTTCACATTTGCCACACCTAAAGTGCCCGCCAGAAATGGGTCTTCGCCGTAGGTCTCAAAGATTCGACCACCCTGGGGCACGCGTGCCAAGTTGAGTTCGGGGCCCTGGACCACGGCGATTCCCTTAGCCCGCGCTTCTTGGGCTTCTACGACTCCAACTGCTCTGGCAATGGCGGGATTGAAACTCGCGGCGATGCCGATTGCCGCGGGGAGTTGGGTCACGCCCGTCAATCCATTACCAACACCGTTTGGTCCATCGGTCAGCGTGAGGGCCGGAATGCAGAGAGACGGTATGCCAATATTGGCATTCTCGAGCGGCGGGTACGTTGACAGAGCGACGAAGGCCGCCTTTTGGCGCAACGTCATACGAGAGAGCACTTCACCGGCGAGAGCATTGGGCGACAGAAGGTGATGTCGTGACTGGTTGACCCATGGACATACGCTTGGCAACAGACTCGATGTGTGTGATCGTGCGTGAGACTTCGAAGGACGCTGCGCGGTGGCCCCTGAGGCGTTCACACTGCAGAGCCCAGCCATGACGAGCAGCGATGCCATGAACCTCGCCACGGCGCGCGCTATGGCGGAGCGGCACCTTGCGACGTCTTGAGATACCGCTGAATTCGTCGCGCCGGCTGCGCAGTCATGGGCGCGGGGCTTATTTTTTGGCCTTGGGATCAAACTCCATCACCTCGCCGCGCCATTGACTTGACGCTACACGAAGTGCGAAGCCTCCTACCTCTCGCGAAGTACCCGAGTAGAGCGCGAATGCACGGGCCCTAGTGCCGGTATCGAATTATTTCTCGACTCACAGATGCTTCTTACATCGCATTTAATCGTGACGATTAGAAATGAGACATCAAGTTAGGAAAGGGATTCCAATGCGACTAGTTCGAAACCTGACAACGTGGCTCTTCGTAGGAGTATTCACCGTGTTCCTCGCGGTTGGCGTTGAAATGGTCAGCCACAAGACCTTCAGTCACGCGACACAAACAACCTCAGCTCTAAGCCCGACGTCCACCGCGACGCCAGCCACCGGAGCGGCGACGACTGGAACCGTGGGATCTGCCACCCTCCAGAGCACACCGCCCATTACCATCACTCGTACCTATCACGGTGATGACTCGTCCTCGTATTCGAGCTCTGAGGGGACTTCGAGTTCAACCCAGGGTGCTTACCAAGACAATTGAAGTGCTTCGCGAGCGAGGCGTCGAATCGATTGACGTGAATTGAACTGCCCTAGGGATTGAGTGAAGTCTCGTCGAGATCACTGAGGTGTTGGGCGGTGTTGATTGCGTTGACCAGTTCGCCGAGATTGAGCGCGAGTGACCCCGCGGCGCCGACATCGGCGAGTTGACGCTCTGCGAGGTCGCACTTCATTCTGAGGTCCCCCACAGCATGTGCGGGAACCCCTTGGAAATGTTGACTCAGGCGCTCAAGTGCAAGCAGGCAGCCCGAGACGAGTTCGTTGTAGTGCTCGAGTTCACCGATGGTCACGCCGCGTTCGGCCTCCGTTCGAAGTGCGTGGATCACCCGCAAGATCCGCATCGTGGCTGACATGAGGCTTCGACCTTCGAGAGGATTAATACGTGTCGACGCAGGTTCTTCAATCGACCTGCCCACGGCTGCTTCCGCCTTTCCCCAGGCGATACGAACCGTCTTGGATCGATGTGCGACTTCTTGTGATGCCACCTGGACATTGCGAATCTGCTGAGACACGATCTCAAGATAATCATGGAGTGCCCGAAAGAGACTGGCCTCAGCTTGACTGACGCCAGCACGCGGTGACGTTGGCCAGACCAAGTATGCAATCACGGAGAGCGCCCCACCGAGGGAGACGTCAAGAAGTCGGTCGAGAGCCGTGCCAATCGTGTCATTACTCGAGATGCTGAGCAGAACCAATATGAGCGCGGTAACAAAGCCAATGGCGACCGAGAAGCTCGCTGCCCACGTGGCGTACGCGAGCCAGGCAATGATTGCAACCATCACGAGGGTCACCGCGTAGTTCGAGTTGAACTCACTGGCCAGTACGGCGGCGAGGGTCGCGCCCAACATGGTGCCGACGAGTCGTCCTAATCCGCGTTTCACGAGCGTGCTGTAATCGGGCTTGAGGATTACGGCGACTGCGAATGGGATCCAATAACTTCGAGGAATTGCGAGGATCGAACCAAGCATTGTCGAAACGGGGATGGCGACAGACAACCGTACGGCGTGGCGAAATGCGGATGAGTCGCTCGAAAGGTTCTCCTTGATGAGCGAATAGTTCATATCGAGTTGATCCCGGCTTGGGTTCGAGAAGTTCGGCGCCCTCACGCGCCACGCCCGTCGATTCTGATCAGAGTTCAGATGCTCGATCATTGTGCCAGCAGAACGTAACTGGCCCCGCATGGCGTTGAGGTGAGCGACGCATTGAGCGACGATGAGTCCCGATGTTGAATCGTCAACGTAGCGGGCTTCAAGTTGTGCGGTGCTGGCGCGCAGTTCATCGATTGATTCGTGCCATGAACTTGGGGCTCGCGGACTACGAAGAGCTGCACCAAGTTCGTCCAGCGCTCGTGCAGCGATTGCCGTTGCGTCGCGGATCCCACCTTCAAGCTCTGGTGCAGTGTTGTCCATACGCTGTCTCAACCCCGCCAGTGTCGTGAGTTCGAGGCGGAATCTCCGCACTTGATTCAAGATGCCGCGAAGTTCCTGCACGTCGGTACGACCAAAGATTGATCGCGCTGAGAGCGCCTGGTCAGCCGTGTCGATAGCGGAGAGCAAGTCGGTGGCCGGTCGTGACGGAGCGGACCTCGCGAGCTCGGCGATGGTCTCAAAGGCGTTCGCAATCTGGCTGCGTTGATGGCGAAAGGATGGAGGCAATCGAAGAATCAAGAGGGCCAACACCTCAATGAGCGCTCCACCAACTACGAAGAGACTGAGGTGCAGCGCTGTCAGCGCTGATCCCGCGAAGCGTCCGAGCACCACGTAGGCAATGATTGCCTGCGTGCCAATCGCCGCTTGAGTCTGACCAAAGACGACGAGCATGCCTGCCCCGAAACACCACGGGACAAGGAGCGCAATGTGAAGCCATGCAGTAGGCACGGTGATTGTCCCAATGAAGACCGCGAATCCCATGAGCGCCGCGTCGAGCAGGGCGAGTCGCAAGGAGAGTCTGGGTGCTCCAACGAGTGAAACGACCGCCACGAGATTGGCGCCCACCGCCATTGCAATGGCTGATGACCCTGAAGAAAAATGCAAACTAATGGCAAGCATTAGCACTAGTGGTAGCGCCGTGACGGCACCGGTCACCGGCGCCAGGAGGGAGAAGTCGATTCTTAGGACCTTGTGCGGCGCGGATTGGGCGACAATCAGTGATAAGCCACCAGGTGTTCTGGAGGACTCGCCACCCTCGCTCGTCATCGCGCTCGCATCGTCACGTCAGTCACCTTAGTGATGCGTGTCATCAGTACCGGGGCTGAGCGGGAACAACGAAGCCCCACCGACGAGTCGGTGGGGCTTCGTTGAGTTACGCGCTTACTTGAGCCAGGCGGGAATCGGGTCGACCGTCAACTTGTTGACGATGTGAATCGAGGAACTCGCTGTATTGCTCGTGGTATACACCTGAGTGTTGGGTTGGAGCACCTGGGTCGGTGCATTGGTGCCATTGGATGCAATGGTGGCGATCAAGCCACCCTGCAGGCCCTGGTGGTTCGATCCGCTGTACTTGAGAGGGGTGATCGCTGGAGTCGCGAACTTTGTCTTCAGCATTGCCTTGACGAGGCCGGCGCGGGTGACATTGCGGCCGGTCGCCTTGAGCGCCTCCGCGAACGCCACTGCGTAGCCCGCTCCGTAGAGCATGTTGCCCGTGATCACCGAACTCGCGGTGAAGTTGGGGAAGTCGGTCTTGTCAGCGAGGAGGACCTTTCGAATCCAAGGGATCCACGGGTTGCGGTTGTTGTTCGACGCCGGGAAGTAATCGAGCGAGATCGCACCAGCTTCGAGTGGGCTATTCACCGAGGTGGGGTCCGAACCGACTGAGGAGATGACCCACTGGGGGCTGTAGCCGAGGAGGTGTGCCACCTGCAAGATACCTGTGGTGAAGCCGGGTACTGAGTCGAGCACCACAACCTGGACGTTGTCCGTCTGCAGGGTCTTCACGTCCAATTGAATGTCGCTCGATGAACCCGTGATGGCGTCAGCGGCGTTGTAGGTGAGCTGGTCAGACTTTGCGATTTGCAATCCGCCAGCGAGCAATCCGCCAAGACCGTCTGCGCCGAAGTCGTCATTCTGACCAATGAAGCCAACGGTCTTACCAGCGAGGTGGGTGCGAATGTAGCGCGCGAAGATCTTGCCCTCTGCTTGGTAGCCAGTCTGGAAGCCAAAAAGAGACGGGTACTTCGATGGCTGGTTCCAGTCCTTCGAGCCCGAGTTGACGAACAACTGCGGCACACCATTCTGCTTCAGGTACGAAAGGACACTGTCTTGTGCGGCTGTGCCGAGTGAGCCGACGGTCGCGAGCACGTGGTCTTGCGCGACGAGTGTTTGGGTTTGACTCAATGTTGTAACACTGGCACCCGCGGTGCAGCCGAGTCCGTAGGACGCGAGGTCGTAGCAGTCATCAAGTCGGATGTACTTGATGGTTCGACCATTGATGCCGCCGTGCTTGTTGATGTACTGGAAGACCGCGTTCGCTGCACCAGATACTGGCGCGTAACTTGCAGCAATTCCTGAGAGCGGAACAGTGGCTCCGATGGTCACGGTTTTTGCGGTGACACCGGGCGTCGCCGTAGCCGCAGTTGCGCTACCGGTGAGTAAGCCGGTCGTGGCCATTCCCAAAGTCAGTGCGCCAACCGATATAACCGTTGTCACACGTCGTACTTGCTTGAACATCAAGAAACCTCCTAATTGGTCTTGGCGTGAACCTAATTCACATTCTCGTCACTCGCCAGTACCGCCCGAGAATTCCTTAGTTTGACCAGCTTTATGCCAAGCCCGGCGATTCCTCGAGGGGCGAAAAGCATTGTCAAGATCAACAAGACGCCAAAAATGATGCCCTGCATATTCGCGCCAAGATTCGACGCCGGGTTAACTCCGGTGAGCGAATTGATGTGAGAAACGAGGTTCGAACTGAAGGAGTAGACAATGCCTCCAAGGACTGCTCCGCTGAGGGTGCCAATGCCACCGAGCACCATCAGCGTGAGCAGGGTGATGGACAGTGTCAGGGGAAACGTCTCGGGTCGCACGGTTGCATTGATGAGTGAGTACAGCGCGCCGCCGAGGCCTGCGAATGACGCCGCGATCACGAAGGCGATTGTTCGAGTACGCGAGAGATGCACGCCCATGAGCTCTGCGGCTACGTCATTGTCACGCACCAGTCGCATCGCTCGACCCGTGCGACTGTGAAAGAGATTGGCCATGATGAAGAACATGAGACCGGCCGTCACGACCGCGAGGTCAGCTGTCCACTGCGCGTTGGCGTTGATGGTCGCATCGGCACCGCTAAAGAAGTGCTGAAACCACGCCGGTGTCGTAAGGGTATTGAAGAAGATGCCCCCTTCGCCGCCAGTGACCGACGAGAAGTTCTGGGCCAAGGGCGTGACGGCGGCTGAGAAGGCCAGAGTCATGCCTGCCAAGTACGGACCTCGAAGTCGCGTCGAGGGGATCGCGACGACGAGTCCGCTCAATCCACCAATGACGGTAGCGAGCGCAAAAGTGAAGATAAGTGGCGTTGTGTCGTGGTGGTGCGCCCAGATACCCGCTGCATAGGCCCCAACGGCCATGAAGCCTGAGTTGCCGAGTGAGATTTGTCCACTCCAACCAATGAGCCAACTGAGCCCCAGGATCACGATGGTGATCGCTGCGCCACCGGCCAATTGTGAGTTGGCCACGGGCGGCAAAATGAAGGTGACCGCTAGCGCGAGCGCCGTGAGTGCTGCCACTGAAATGAGGCGCGTCAGGGTCGTTTCTTGGTGGCGAAGGCCGCGGAGCCAGTGCACTAGACCCTCCTACTGACTGATCGGGTGAAAAGTCCGTGCGGGCGAACCATCAGCACCGCAACGAGGACGATCATTCCACCGAGCGGCGCGACACTGGGCGACCAGTAGGCGAGGACGAATTGCTCGGTGAGTCCAATGATGAGCCCACCCGCGATAGCACCCACGGGCGAATCAAGACCTCCGACTGCTGCGGCGATGAAGCCAGCGACGAAGACGCCGTCCATGTTGGTTGGAAAGAGGCCGAAGCTCCCTGATGCGAGTATGACGGCAGCGATGGAGCCAACGCCGGCTGAGAGCATCCATCCAATAGTGAGCATGCGACTGACGCGGACGCCGAGCAATCGCGCGACCTCTGGAGCAAGAGCGGAGGCACGCAATTGGAGTCCCAATCGGGTGAATCGAAAGAGGGCGGCTACGAGCATCATGATCACTACAGCGAGGATGATCTGAAAGATGATGAAGGGTGAGAGCAAGACGAGTTTTCCGTCGGCTTTGAAGTAGATCTGTGAGAATGGCGCGGCGATGTTACGAGAAGTGCTCGTCCAGATTGCGGTTGTCGCAGCCTCGATGACGCCAAGGAATCCGACCATCACCACAATCGGATTGATTTCGGGTTTGCCATACAGCGGACGGATGAGAACTCGCTCGGTGATTCCGCCGAAGGCCATGCCTACGAGCACCGATATGATCACACACCACCAGTAATTAAGACCGCGATCAATCTGGGTCATGCCAACGTAGGTCGCGAACATCGCCATGGCTCCTTGGGCGAAGTTGAGAACATGCGTTGACTGCCAGATGATGACCAGGCTCAAGGCTACGAGCGAGTAGATGACGCCCTGGGCCAGTCCGCCAAAGATGTTGCTCATGAACGACGACGTCAGGAACGAACTCATTCTTCCACCAGCCCTAGGTAGTAGCGACGAAGGTCCTCATCGGCCGCGACTTGAGCGGCACTACCGTTCGCGACCACGCGCCCCAGGTGCAGGACTACAGCGTCGTGCGATATACGAAGGGCGCCCTTGGCATTCTGTTCGACGAGGATCACAGTGAGGTTCTCGGCCTCGCACGCGGCGAGAATCGTCTTCATCAATTCGGCCGTGACCTGTGGGGCCAAGCCGAGCGACGGTTCGTCGAGGAGCAGAACCTTTGGTCGAGCAATCAACGCACGAGCCATTGCGAGCATCTGGCGCTCACCGCCTGAGAGCGTGCCACAGTATTTGCGTCGCCGGTCTCCCAGTACGGGGAATTGGGCGTATTGGGCCTCTATGCCTTCACTAATGTTCACCTTGCTCGCGAGCGCACCAAGTCGAAGGTTCTCCTCGACGGTCAGTTCTTCGATGACACCACGGCCCTCGGGAACGTGAGCGACACCCATGCGCGCGATGTTCTCGGTCGCGACGCGCACGAGTGGCTGGTCCGCGAGCGAGATGGTTCCGCTTTGAGGTGTCACGAGGCCCGAGATCGCGCGAAGCAGTGTGGTCTTGCCAGCGCCATTGGCACCGAGGACGGCGGTGATCTTGCCGGGTGTCGCTTCGAAACTCACGTCTTGAAGCGCGCGTATCGCCCCGTAGTTGACACAGAGTTCGGAGACGCGAATCATTCGTCGATACCCAAGTATGCGGCGAGCACGTCGGGATTAGTGCTGATCTCAGTGGGCGTTCCCGTCGCGATGACTTGACCAAAGTTGAGAACCACCAGATTGTCTACCAACTGCATCACGAAATCCATGTTGTGCTCGACCAGGAGCACGCTCATCGATCCTCGTAGTTCGATGATGAGGCGCGAGAATTCTGCGAGTTCGTTCTCGTCCAGTCCAGATGCGGGTTCATCCAGCATCAACAGTCGCGGCCGGGCCATCAGTGCTCGCGCAATCGATACCTTCTTTGCGATCCCGTAGGGCACGCCACTTGGCATCGCAGCGGCGAACTTGGCGATACCCAAACGCTCAAGCTCAACCATGGCTTGCTGGCGCAGCGTCCGCTCATCGCGCAACCCTTGAGGTAGGCCCAAAATAGAAACTAGGAGATGACCGCCGGGTCGACTTTGGGCACCTGCCATCACGTTTTCAAGAATGGAGAGATTATTGAATAAACCGACGCCTTGGAGGGTTCGAGCGATTCCTGCTTTGGCGAGTTGTGAAGGCTTTCGAGCATCGAATCCGAGAGCGGGAAAGCTCACTGCGCCTTCGGTTGGCTTTTGGAAACCGCACGCGACGTTAAAGGCGGTGGTCTTACCGGCACCGTTCGGGCCAATGAGCCCGACGATTTCATTTTCGCGCACTTGAAACGAGACATCGCTGAGTGCCAGTAATCCGCCGAAGCGAACTGTCACATTCGCGAGCTCTAGGGTTGTGCCGCGAAGGTTCGTCTCGGTCATACTGGATTCAAACTAGCCCTTGCTCAAGGGTGTTCGCGGCATTCGAGGCTCCCGACGGGGAGCTCACTCGTACTTCACCGTGGTGAAGCGTCACTCTTGGGCCTCTATTGAGGCCCTTGGCAAAGGATTCTCGTATCTGCAATCGCACAGAGTTGAGTGGTGGACGACTGCACGCCACTGATGTGGAAGCACACCGCTTCACCTGAAAGAGAGTGATCAGGCTCACCTGGAATCACTCCAGCAAACAGGAGGTGGCGGGGGTTCGAACCAATGAGGGAATGGAGGTTGGGCGATTGCGACGTTCAGCACGGAAAGTGGGTACTCGGGTGCTGAGGTGAGACTGTGACTTAGTGCCCTAGTGCTGCTCCGCCCACCGGACCCTAACCTTCGAGGCACCTTTGGGTGTGTCGTTGCAGTGCGAAAATTGGGGGGTCGACGTGGAGAGTGTTTTCGCGCTGCGCAGACTGCAACTGCGAAGGGTACCGCGTTTGATTCGTTTCGCGTCATGAAACGCTTGAGGCTCCACGAGACCACCGCGATCTTCGAGGGCGACCGTGATCCTGATCTTCAAGATCGAGATTCAAAGCGTCGCACCCGACGCGGGGCGACTTTATTGGTTCTCTCTCTTGCGGTACTGATTATCAACCTTGACGGCACGATTCTTAATGTCGCATTGCCTTCAATTGTCTCGAGTCTTCACGCAAGTTCCAGCCAGTTGCAGTGGATAGTCGATGCGTATGTTGTGGTGTTGGCCGGGTTACTCCTCGTGGCGGGCTCACTGGGTGACCATATTGGGCGTAAGAAAGTGTTTCTCACCGGTCTTGCAATCTTCACCATCGGATCGGCGGCCTCGGCATTCTCAGCGTCACCGATCAAGTTGATACTCGCCCGGTCCCTCATGGGCGTAGGCGCCGCGGCAATCATGCCGTCAACCCTTTCGATCCTCACGAACGTCTATACCGCCCCGCAAGAACGCGCACGCGCCATTGGGTTGTGGTCAGGCACCAATGGGATGGGCCTGGCAATTGGACCGGTCATTGGTGGCTGGTTGCTGGCACACTTCTGGTGGGGATCAGTGTTCTTGATCAATGTACCCATTGCCCTCGTGGCGGGTGTCGCCACCGTCATTGTCGTGCCAGATTCGCTGAATCCTGATGCGAAGCGACCCGACCCACTCGGTGCCGTGTTCTCATTGCTGGCGCCGGCACTGCTTCTCTGGGGCATCATTGATGCACCGATGAGGGGTTGGGGCTCGCCGCTCATCGTTGGGGCATTGTTGATTGCACTGCTCATCACTGCAGTCCTGATCCTGTGGGAGCGGCGGACGAGTCATCCCATGCTCGAACTGTGGTTCTTTCGATCTCGTCGATTCTCAGTCGCGGTCAGCGGTCTCGCGCTGACGATCTTCGCTCTCTCGGGTGGACTGTTCTTGCTCACCCAGTACCTTCAGTTTTGTCTTGGTTACAGCGCGCTTCAGACGGGTCTGCGAATCATGCCGATCGCGGTCATCCTTCTTGTGGCGGCCTCACTCTCTTCGCTCGCGGTGAGGTTCCTCGGTACGAAGGTGGTGGTCTTCGTCGGGATGGTATGTATTGCGACGGGCCTGGCCATGCTCGGATCCACGACAATTAGTTCTACGTACCTAGATGCTTTGCCTTCGTTCATACTGATGGGCGTAGGTAGCGGACTCTGCGTGGCCCCGTGCACCGAGTCGGTGATGGGTTCGGTACCGCCAGAACTGTCAGGAGTGGGTTCGGCGACTAACAGCACTGCGCTACAGATTGGCAGTGCACTCGGGGTAGCGGTGCTGGGGAGTCTTTTGAACACTCGCTATCAGGACCGGCTCACGGAGTTGCTCGGGCGCTACTCCCTCCCAACACCCGTAAGGAGCACGATTCAGAGTTCTCTCGGCGGTGCACTCGAAGTCGCAAGACGTCTGGGTGGAGGAGTTGGTGCGCAACTCGGCGAAGCGGCGAAGGTGTCCTACATCAGTGGCATGGTCTTTGCAGTGTCAGTAGGCGCGGTGCTCTCTGGTATCGCCGCGTTGGTTGTGTTGGCTCTCCTGCCATCGAAAGCTCAAGCTCACAAATGAGATCCCGATCTTTTATCGAGTTGTCCCTCGCACACGACTGAGGAATCGCGGTTCACGGTCTTTGATGGCAACGCTCATCTTGGTCGTAACCAAAACGTAATGACCGCTGGCGTTTACTGATGCGCTTCACCAGAGGCTCACATCGAACTCAAAACTTCGCTCGCGATACTGGGAAGCGAACGAGATCGAAGTGATCTCGAGAAGCTATAAGGGGACATCATGTACAAGCACCAACTATTACGCATCGTGAGGTCATTGACACTCGCATCGTTGGGTGCCATTCTCGTGGCGGGGATTGCAGGAAATGAGATCGCGGGAGCCTCACCCGAGCATCATTCTTCAATAGGAATTAGAAGCCAAGGTGACGGCGGAGCGTGGTTCAATTTTGCTGGAAGAGGTATGTTCGGCCACGACCATCAATTTGGACACTTCGGCGTCCACGGTCAGGTGACGGCGGTCAGTGCGACGTCGCTCACGATTCAAGATGAGCACGGCACGCCAGTGGTTCTCACGATCACACCAACCACCACCTTCATGGTCGGCT
>DAIEHI010000194.1 GCA_027355725.1 Acidimicrobiaceae bacterium | reverse complement strand
AGTAGTAGTGACATTATTTTGGCTGTCGGTCGGCTTCGGCTTCGTGACCGCATCCGTGCTGGCTATATCGGCAGTGGGTTTGAGTCTCCAATTCGGGATCACCAACTACATCAATTTCGCGTACGGCGACTACATGGCTCTCGGGGCTTATTTCACGTACGTCTTGAATGTCGAGTTCTTCCACATAGAGATCTGGATTGCGACCCTGCTCGGATCACTGCTGATGGGTCTGCTCGCGGTCCTCGTGAACAGGTTCCTGCTGAGCCCCTTCGCCCGTCGTTTCAACAAGACGTTCTACGTCATGATCGTGACCTTCGGACTATCGCTCGTGATCTTGAACCTCGTCTATTCCATCTGGGGACCCAGCGTTCGCGCCTATTCAATGCCCCTTGAGCACGTTGTGCACCTTGGGCCATTCCTCTTGACCAAGTACCAGTTGATCACGATGGTTATCGCTGTGGTCGTCATGCTCGCGATTCACTTGATGCTGAAGACCACACAACTCGGTAAGTCAATGCGTGCAATCTCAGACAACACGACCCTCGCTATGACGAGCGGTATCGATACCAAGCGCATCACCACCATCACGTGGTTCCTCTCGGGGTCCATGGCGGGTCTCGCGGGAACCGTGCTTGGCATCACCGAAGGTAACCTCACTCCCGCAGCTGGAGAGTTGTTCCTTTTCGTCATCTTCGCGGCGGTCATCGTCGGAGGCGTGGGCAGTATTTATGGTGCGATGGCGGGCGCGCTGCTCATCGGACTCGTCACCGAGGTGTCGGTGGTCTTCATTAGCGCGGCGTACAAACTTGACGTCGCCTTCGTTGTCTTAATCTTCGCGCTGCTGTTCAGGCCAGATGGTCTGTTCGCTCGTCCAGGAAAGGGCTGAGAGTCATGTCAGCATTTTGGTTCTACGTCTTCACCCTCGTCTTCTTCTTGTTCGACTACTTCATCCTGGCGATGGGTCTGAACATCCAGTACGGCGAGACTGGCATTTTGAACTTCGCGTACATCGGCTTCGTAGCCCTTGGTGCGTACGTGACCGGTGCCTCGAGTCTGCCGGCGTCCGCCGGTACGGGTCAGCAGTACATCATGGGATGGGGCTTGCCCTTCCCCCTCAACCTGCTACTCGGTGGTTTCGCTGCCTCGCTGCTCGCTGTGTTCGTGGCGCTCATAGCGATGCGCAGACTACGCACGGACTATCTGGCTGTCGTGCTCATCTCGTTCTCCTTGGTTTTCTATGACATCACGAACAACTACGTGCCGCTCTTCAACGGTGCGGACGGTCTTTACAACGTTCCAGAACCTTTTGCCGGAATTCTCAAGCTGACGACGAACTCCTTCGTCCCCGTCTTTGCCATCGTGACTGGCGTTATTGCTCTGATCATGTGGTGGGCAATGAGTCGGATCACCAGTTCGCCGTTGGGTCGTACATTCCGCGCGATTCGTGACGATGAGGGCGTGGCCGCTGCCCTAGGCAAGGGCGTCTTTCGCTATCAATTGACCTCGATGCTCATTGGTTCCTTCTACGCAGGTATCGGCGGTGGACTCCTCGTGCAGTTCGGTGGTTCGTTCAACACAACGTCGTGGTTGCCTGCAGAGACGTTCGTGGTCTTCGCGGTCATCATCGTGGGAGGTGTCGGCAACAACGTCGGTCTGCTGGTCGGTGCCCTACTCGTCGAGACATTGCTGATTCACCTTCCCGCGTTTCTTCCCGACATTCCAGGTCACCCCGGACTTATTGAGTACATAGACACCATGGTCGTCGGTGTATTGCTGTGGGTCATGTTG
The DNA here is from genome assembly GCA_027355725.1 of Acidimicrobiaceae bacterium. Taxonomy (GTDB): domain Bacteria; phylum Actinomycetota; class Acidimicrobiia; order Acidimicrobiales; family RAAP-2; genus RAAP-2. The sequence continues at coordinate 1,203 of DAIEHI010000194.1, read as the reverse complement.
TGGTTCCGACCCCAAGGTGTGGTGCCCGAGCGAGTTCGAAAGACGCCGTTGGCGCTGTTGCAGGGGCTCAAATCGGATCGATCGGTGAACGAAGAGGTACCGGCGATGTCAATAATTGACGGCGCGGGAGTAAACGAAGAAGGGGGCGCCCGTGACTAGCGGTCAGATCGAAGCACCAATCACTGGTGGTGGCGAAGCCTCGGCCCTGAGTTGCCAGGAGATAAAGAAGTCCTTCCAGGGCGTTGCCGCGGTGACTGGTGCGACCTTTGATGTTCCCCGGGGAATGATCACTGCACTCATTGGACCCAACGGTGCCGGCAAGACAACGGTGGTCAACATCCTGTCAGGAATGATGAAGAGTGATAGCGGCACGATGCACATCGGGGCAACCGACGTGACGAACTGGGAGAGCTTCAAGATTGCTCGGCTTGGACTCATGCGGACCTTCCAGCTCTCGCGGGAACTTGGTGGATTGACGGTGCTTGAGAATCTTCTCGTTGCACCCAAGCATCAGGCCGGCGAATCGTTACTCAACATCTTCTTGCGACCACGACTTGCGAAGCGAGAAGAGCTTGAGAACACCAAGCGCGCCCTTGAGATACTTCGCACCTATGGTCTTTACGACCTTCGCGACAACCGAGCGAGTGAACTCTCCGGCGGTCAGAAGAAGTTGCTCGAAATTGCGAGGGCCGTCATGGCCCAGCCCAAAGTGCTGCTCCTTGATGAGCCGATGGCTGGTGTTAATCCAGCGCTCATTGAACGAATCGGTGGATACATTCTCGACCTGAAGAATCAAGGCGTCACCGTACTCATGGTCGAGCACAACTTGAACGTCGTGGAAAAGATCTGTGACAACGTGATCGTCTTGGCGGAGGGGCGGACTCTCGCCACCGGTCGACTCAGCGAATTACGCGCAAACCCTGAAGTTGTTCAGGCGTACTTGGGAGAGGTAATCAATGCCAGCACTACTCGCTGAGAACGTGACGGCCGGCTACGGTCGCACGCCCATCATCAACGACATCTCATTATCGGTCGAACGAGGGACGGTGACGACCATCATCGGACCAAACGGCGCGGGTAAGTCCACGTTCGCAAAGACACTCGTCGGGATTATTCGAGCATCGACGGGCCGGATCATGGTGGAGGACCTCGATATCACGCGGATGCCGGGGCACCTTATCCCGCGCAACGGTCTTGTCTATG
>DAIEHI010000041.1 GCA_027355725.1 Acidimicrobiaceae bacterium | reverse complement strand
GCGCTTCACGTTCTCACGATAACGGGCCCGCGCCGCGAGAATCCCGCACGAACCCCCTCGTCACACGATCGTTACCTGGCGCGTCGCGAGGTTTCTTCGCGCGCACCGGGTAGGATGAATCCTTCTGGCGGCGTGGCCGAGTGGTTAGGCAGGGGCCTGCAAAGCCCCGTACTCCGGTTCGAATCCGGACGCCGCCTCCATTTGGCGAACCCGCGCTAGCTCGGGCCCTCGTGATTGAGTTCGCCGTGGGCGCGCCGGGGAGTCACGGCGACGCTGGTCCCGACATCGCGAGAGGCGTGGTTCCCGAGGTGGTGGTCGTGGCGGGCGTCGTGGTCGTCGTAGCTATCGTGCTCGTAGTGGGCCCAGGGGCGGGGCTGAGGAAGCGCTTCTCACGTGACCACGTGAAGGTGAGCGGCGGTGGCGTGCGCTGGGGCCGTGCCACGTAGTACACCGTCAGCTCGTAAGTGGGGCTCAGCACCGTCGTCGCTACCCCCACCTCACAGGTTCTACATCCCAGGCCCACTCCCGGCTCCAGCGCCGTCGACCATCCCATTAGCCCGTCGCGGACTTCCCAGCAGGCGAGTGCGGCGTCGCTCGTGCAGCCACGCGGGGCGCCCGATTGGAGAAAGAGACTGTTGTACATCAATATGTAGTCGGCGTAGAGCGCGCTCGGCATCGTGAAGGCAGTGCCGCGAAAGTACGTCGCTTCGCCCCGCGAGGCACTGGCGAGCGGGAATCCGGTGAGGGCGCTGTAGGTGTGCGTGTGGGCGGTTCGCTGCGCGTCAGCGCTGAGTGCGGCATTTATCCCTAGGTAGGGCGGGTAGCCGCGATCAACTCTCTCGAGATTGACAACAACGAAGACCTGTTGGCTCGCGGTGAGTGAAAGCCAGTTGCGCGGCAGGGCCAGTGGGCGAACACCTTCGAGGGCGCGAGCGTGATCGATGGCGCTCGCCACGAACAACTCACAGGCCTTCGACGAGAATCCGTCGGAGAAGCACGCGTTAGGTGCGGTGGCGAAGATGTCGGGAACTGGAGTGATCGCCGCGCGTGGATTCGTGAAAGGACGATAGCCACCGGCTCCCAGCGCTTGACTCGTCCCCGCGCACGCGAGTCCGACGCCAAGTAATGCGACCAGGGCCCGCCTCGCTCGCATCAGCTCACCTCCGCCCAGGGATGCTAGTGGACGACGTCATGGTGCGTGAAGTCTCGAGTCCTCGATCGGCGTAGAGGTTATGGGCACTCGCGAGGGAACCGCCCGCAGATAAGAGGGGATTCGAGAAAGTCTTAGGTGGCGATTACTCGGCCCACAGAGCACGCCCAGGAACCCCCGCCATCCTGTTATCAAGTCCGAATCGCGGACACCGAGGAGGTAACCATGTATCGATCAACTGCTAAGAGGGCCAAGCGCACGGGCATCTGGGCGCTGACCGCGGCCCTGTCGGTGGGAGCGGGAATTGGGGCCGCCAACTTGGCCACGTTGGGCTCGCACTTGAGCGCCGCGTCGGCGACGCAGGTCACCCACACCACCGCGAGCGCTGTGGCGCCCGTCAGTGGCGTCACGACGGCTACGAGCGCGCCGGCGGCGGCGACCCTGGCCTCCACGAGCGCCGCGACACCAGTGGTGGCACGCACCGCGACACTCAGCGCGCCGACCCCGCGCACCGTTGTGAGCGTGACGTCCACCTCGATTACGGTGCGTTCGTCCTCGGGAGCGGTGGCGACCTTCGGTCTCAACGGCTCAACTGTTTACTTGAGTGGTACGACCCACGTCACGGTCGCCAGCGTGCACCCCGGTGGCCAGGTGATCGTGGTGCCGTCGTCGGCCAATCCGACGTACGCCGGCGTGGTGGGCATCTTGCCCTCGCGAGGCGAGCACGACTCCGAGTCGAGCCAGGGCGGCGACGGCAACTAGTTAGTCGGGCCCCGCGCCACGAGTCACGCTCGCGGCGCGGGGCTTGTAGCGTCTACCCCTCAGCGGGCCCCCGGTACTAATCTCGGCCCCACGAGGCGACGGATCAGGTGACAACCAACCGGCGCTCGTAGTCGGGGGCGGTGTGGTGAACGGTGCGAATCACGTGGGCCGGTCGGGATCGCTGACGGACCTGGTCGACTTCGCCGAGATTCTCGAGTCCTCCCACACCGGAGTGATCCTGCGAGATAGCGCGGGCGTGATTGTTGACTGCAATGAGACGGCCTGCGCGGTGCTCGGCGTGAGCCGCAGCGAGCTCGTGGGCCTCGCGTCGGCAAATCACGTGTGGGACTCCATCAACGAAGACGGCTCACCGCGGCCGTCGTCGCAGATGCCCGCGGCGGTCGTCACCCGTACCGGCGAACCCCTCCTGGGCGACATACTGGGCACCGAGAACTGGACCCAGGCCCGCCGTTGGCTGCGCAGCGACACCTTCCCGCTCTTTGACGAGGGCGACTTCTCAGGTACCGTGACCGTGTTCGCCGACATCACCGAACTCGTGAACAGTCGCCGCCAGCTCGCCATCGCCTCGGCGATCACGCACACGATCTTCGCCGGTCACGACGAGGCGACGTGCTTGCGGCGCGTCTGTGAGATCTTCGTGGAGTCCGGTGGCCTGGCGCTGGCCTGGGTGGGCGAGGCGGGCAGCGAGGGTGGCGTGCGCGTGACCTACGCCGCGGGAACGACGGAGTACCTCTACGAGGACATCGTCTCGTGGTGGGACACCAAAGCCAGCGGGCAGGGCCCCACGGGCACCGCGCTACGACGCGACGAGACCCAGGTGGCCAACGACCTCGATACCCAGAGCGGCTTTGACGTGTGGCGCGAGCGCGCTCGTGCGTTTCACCTCGGCTCGTCCATGGCGATACCCCTACACCTCTGCGGTCGACAAGCCGTTCTCACCCTCTACGATCGGGCCCGCTACGCGTTCGACGCCGAGGTGGTAGCGCGCTACGAGGAGTTGGTGCACGAGATCGAGATCGGCCTCGATCACGTCAACGCCGTCGCCGCGACCCAGGTGGCCCTCGCCGAGACGACGCTGGCGATGGAATCTCTCACGCGCGCGCAGCTCGCCCTGAGCGAGTCCGAGCAGCGCTTTCGCATCGCCTTCGAGGGAAACATGGCCCCCATGATCTTCACGGGCCTCAACGACGAGGTCATCGCCGTCAACGACGCGTTTTGTCAGTTGATCGGTCGCTCGCGCGAGGAGATTCTCACCCCGCACTGGCCGCCCTACACCCACCCCGAGGACTTGGAGATCACCGAGGAGGCGCACCAGCGACTGGTGAGCGGCGCCTCCGACCAGATCCGCTACGTTAAGCGCTACGTGCATCGCGACGGGCACACCATTGTCGTAGAGGTCTCCAAGCACGCCGCGCGAGACGAGGGGGGTGGTCTGCTCTACGCGGTGCTGTCGGCGCGCGACATCACCGAAGAGCGCGCGCTGACCGAGATGCTCTCGCATCAGGCGTTGCACGATCCCCTGACGGGCCTGGCCAATCGGGCGCTCTTCGATGACCGCCTCGTGCACGCGATCGCGCGTGCGAGGCGCACCGGTTCCACCGGCGCGGTGTTGCTCGTGGACCTCGATGACTTCAAGGGCGTCAATGACACGCACGGCCACCTCGTAGGCGACGAGGTGCTTCGCGGGGTTGCCCAGCGCCTCGCGATGGTGACACGCTCCACCGACTCGCTCTCGCGTTTTGGCGGCGACGAGTTCTTCTACCTCGCCGAAGAGCTCCACGACGCGAGCGAGGCCGACCAGATCGCCGAGCGACTCCTCAGCGTGCTTGGCGAGACCTTCGACTTCAACGGTCTGCACTTTCGCCAGTTCGCGAGCGTGGGTATCGCCGTGTTCGACGATCACGACGTGGCGGCGAGCGAGTATGTTCAGCGCGCCGACTTGGCCCTCTACGAGGCCAAGAGCCGGGGCAAGGGTCGTCACGCCGTCTTCACGCCCGACCTGCACCAGGTGGCGGCCAATCGCTTCGCCCTCACCCAGGAACTGCACCAGGCTCGGCGCGCGGGTGATCTGACCATGCACTACCAGCCGATCATCGACCTCGCGACCTACCGGGTGGTGGGATTCGAGGCGCTGATGCGCTGGCAGCACCCCACGCGCGGAGCGATCGCGCCCACTGAATTCATTCCCCTCGCCGAACGCGGCGGGCAGATCTTCGAGCTCGGCGAGTTCGCGTTGCGCGCGGCGACGAACGCCGCCGCGTCCTGGCCGGTGCCGCGCGGCCACGACGCGCCCTACGTGACGGTGAACCTCTCGGCCACGCAGTTCGAGGGACCGGACCTCGTGGCAACGGTCGCCGACGCGCTACGCAGCAGCGGTCTCGAACCGCGCCGTCTCATCGTCGAAATCACCGAGAGCGTGATGATCAACGAGGCCCACGACGCACTGCGCACCTTGAAGGAGCTGGCGGCGCTCGGCGTCGGCGTCGCCCTCGATGACTTTGGCACCGGCTACTCCTCGCTGTCTTACCTCGTGCGACTAGAGCCCTCGATCATCAAGATCGACCGCTACTTCGTCAGCCCCACCTTTGAGAGTAAACACAACGACACGCTGCTCGAGGCGGTCGTGTCCCTCGGCGATCGCCTCGGAATCACCATGGTGGCCGAGGGCGTCGAGACGCTCGCCCAGCTCGAGCAGCTGCGCGCGTTGGGCTGTGACTGCGCCCAGGGCTTTCTGTTCTCGCCGGCCGTTGCAGCGCGGAAGGTGGCGGCCCTCATCGAGCGCGGGCCCTGGCCCGACGTGCGAGCCAACTCGCCTCAGTAGCATTACGCGACGAAGGGAGTCGCGTGAATCTAGGACCGTGGGATCTCGACGGGCGCGTGGCGCTGATCACCGGGGCGGGTAGCCCCACGGGCATTGGCTTCGCGAGCGCCCGCGCGCTCGGCGCGCTCGGCGCGTCGCTGGTTCTCACCGCGACGACCCCGCGCATCTTCGAGCGCGTCGATGAACTCGCGGATCTCGGCGTGCAGGCTCGTGGCCTCGTGGGCGACCTCACGGACTCCGCGCACGCGCGCGAGGCCGTCGAGGTGGCGACGCGCACGTGGGGACGTCTCGACGCCCTCGTGCACAACGCGGGCATGACCTCCCAGAGCGACCCGCGCTTTTCGACGGGCGCCCTCGAAGAACTCGACGACGACCAGTGGCGCGCGGGACTCGCGCGCAACCTCGACACCGCGTTTCACGTCGCGCGCGCGAGCCTGCCGGCACTCGCCGAGCGAGGCGGGAGTGCGGTCTTCGTCGCGAGCGTCACGGGACCGGTGATGGCAATGCGTCACGAGCCGATCTACGCTGCCGCCAAGGCCGGACTCGTGGGACTGGCGCGCGCCCTGGCCCTCGACTACGCGTCGCGCCACGTCACCGTCAACGCCGTGGCCCCGGGCTGGATCGCCACGGGCTCTCAGACCGCGCACGAGGCGCGCCAGGGCGAGGCCACGCCGCTACGGCGAAGCGGGCGGGCTGAGGAGGTCGCGGCCGTCATTGCCTTCCTCGCCAGTCCCGCTGCGTCCTACGTGACGGGACAGTGTCTCGTGGTCGACGGCGGCAACTCGATCGCCGAGGAGCGCTTGCTCGGTGACTCCTGAGATTCCGGCGTCACGCTGCGGGCTCGAGACCGCAGGCGAACGCCTTTTCCCTTCGCGTGGGCGATGATTTACGCTCACGAAGTAGATTCGTGAGATTCGGGCGTGTCACTGGGGCCTGAGAAGGTTGAGCCGTGGTGAAGAAGTGGACACAGGTGCCCGAGTTCGTGGTGGGCTTTGACACCGAGACGACCGGGCTGAGCGTGAACTACGAGCGCGCCGTGTCTTACGGGTTCTGCGAGTACCGCTTCGGCACCCTCGTGCGCGAAGAGCACTTCTTCGTCATCCCGGACCGACCCATCAGCGAGGGCGCGCGACGGGTCCACGGGCTCAGCCTCGAGGATCTCGAGGCCAAGCGCGCGACCGAGAACGTTCTTTCGGTGGAGGCGGGTCTCACACACGCGGTGTCGCTGCTCGTGGACTACGCACGACAGGGCGCCTACATCGTGGGCGCCAACGTCGCGCGATTCGACCTCGAGATGCTGCGCCGTAGTTACCAGAGCGTCTTTGAGCGCGACGTCGCCGACGACGGCCTCGTGCTTGCGCGACTGCGCATCATTGACGTGGTCGAGCACGACCTCGCCATTGAACCCGAGCGCGACCGACGTCCCCGCCGAGGTCTCGAACAGCTCTGTCGGCACTACCGCGTGACACCGGGTGGACACGACGCACTCAATGACGCCAAGGCGAGCGTCGAGGTCTTAAAAGAGCAAGTCATCTTCAACAACATGGGTCAGATGAGTTTGCGCCTGGCCTAGGCGTCGAGCCCCGTAGCCGGGCAAAGCTAGATAGCAGTGCCCAGCGCGAGCCCGACGCCGTAGGTGATGGCGAGGGCGAGGCATCCACCGATTCCCACGCGAAGGGCTCCGCGCAGCGCGGGCGCGCCGCCCAGGCGGGCACCGACGGCGCCCAAGAGGCACATGGAGACAATGGTGATCGCGACCAGGATCGAGGTGCGTAGCGACACCGTCGCGGCCACGATCGCCCCGAGGGGCAACAAGGCGCCGGTGGCGAAGCTCGCCGCGGAGACGCCCGCCGCCTGGAAGGGACGCGCCCGCGTTCGCTCGTCGTGACCGAGTTCGTCGCGTAGGTGCGCCCCGAGCGCGTCGTGTTCGTGCAGGTACTTCGCCACCGTCATCGCGAGCTCCGCGGAGAGACCGCGCGCCTCGTAGATAGACGCCAACTCCTCGAGCTCTCGTTCCGGCTCCTCAGCCAGCTCGCGGGTCTCCTTGCGAACGTCGGCCTTCTCGGCGTCGGCCTGGGCACTGACCGAGACGTACTCGCCGATCGCCATGGCGAGCGCCCCGGCGCTCAGCGCCGCTACTCCCGAGGTCAGCAGAGTGTTCTTCGTCGCTCCCGCGGCGATGAGTCCCACCAGCAGGGCTGCGGTCGAGACCAGTCCGTCGTCGGCGCCGAGGACTGCGGCCCGCAGCCATCCGGCGCGATCGCTGCGGTGACTCTCGTCGTGAAGGGGCATGAATCCCATGGTAATCAGGGCTCGGGTGAAGGGCGGGTGACGAATTCGCGTCGGTATCGCCCCAAGAGTGGCGGCGCCTGCCCGCACCCGTGTCGCGCGAGGGCGCCCCAGAGAGCCGATCGTCTCGTGTCGGGTGGTAGGGTAGAACCTTCGAGGGCCGTTGGCGCAGTCTGGTAGCGCACTTGCATGACACGCAAGGGGTCACAGGTTCAAGTCCTGTACGGCCCACCACGAAAGACCGGTAGTACCAAGGGTTTTCGAATCCTGAGCGCGTTTCATTTCCGCCCGCGACCGTTGTGTCAGCAATTCCGTCAGCAATTGATCGGAGACGCATGACCAGGCGAGGCAACAACGAAGGTTCCATCTACCAACGCTCCTCCGACGGGCGCTGGATGGGTGCGGCGACGGTCGGGCTCGACCAGGCGGGCCGGCCGATTCGAAAGTCCGTGAGTGCCAAGACGCGCTCTGAGGTCGTGCGCAAGCTCAAGTCCCTCTCGCGCCAGATCGACGACGGGCTGATCACGGCGCAGAAGGCGCCGACGCTGGAGTTCCTCTTCGAGCGCTGGTTCGTCGACGTGATGGCGCGAGAGGTCGTGCGTTCCACCATCGACAACTACCGCTCGATCGTGAAGTTCCACATCCTGCCCACTCTCGGGCGAAAGAGAGTCGACGAGCTCACGGTCGCCGAGGTCGACCGACTGCTGGCCGCGAAGATGGCCTCCGGCCTCTCACCATCCACGGTGCACCGGATTCGTGCAGTGCTGTCGCAGTGCCTCGACCAAGGGATCCGCTGGGGCGTGACGCCGAGGAACGTGGCGCGCCTGTCGCGTTCACCCAAGTTGATTCGCCCTGAAGGACGCACACTCTCGCCGGAGCAAGCGCGAGGGCTCCTTGCGTCACTGAGAGGTCATCGCAACGAGGCGCTCTACACCCTGATGCTCTCGACGGGCATGCGCCGTGGCGAGGCGCTGGGACTGAAGTGGGAGGACGTCGACCTCGAGAAGGGAGTTGTCCGTATCCGGAGGTCTCTTAAGCGCGAGGGCGGGCACATCGTGACGGCCGACACGAAGACCTTGAAGAGCCGGCGCGCGGTCAACCTGCCCGAGCCGGTGGTGGAACTTCTCGCGCGCCACTACGACCAGCAGGAGAAGGAACGGGTGGATCTGGGGGCCGCGTGGGTGGAGACGGGATTCGTCTTCACGTCCTCGATCGGCACGGCGATCGATCCGCGCAACTTGTATCGCGATTTTCAGAAGGTCTGCGAAAACGCGGGGCTGTCGCACTGGCATCCGCACGAGCTGCGCCACTCTGCGGCGTCGTTGATGTTGGCGAACGGCGTCAAGCTCCAGGTGGTGAGTCAGGTTCTCGGACACTCCTCGATCCGCATGACGGCCGACGTCTACGGGCACATCCTCGATCCCGACCGTGAGCAGGCGGCGAAGGCGATGACTTCGGTCCTCTGGGACCATTAGGAACTGATCTCCTCAACGAAGCGCTCGAGGCCCGCCCGTACCACCAGACGGCGACGTCCCACGCGCACGGTTTGAATGCGTCCCTGCCCGATGAGTTCGAACAGGGTGGTGCGCCCCACGCCGAGGAGCCTCGCAGCGTCTTCTACCTTGAGCAGGAGTGCCGGCTCCTTCTCGAGTGGCTTCACGCTCAGCACCGGAGTCAACACGATCTTCGCTGATCGTTCTTCGTCGTCACTCCAGTCCGGCTCACCGTCAGTCCAGAAGTCGTCGCCTTGATGGCCTCGTCGCTCGTATCGCCAATCGTCATGGTTGGTTACTGCTCTCATGGATCCTCCTTCGAATCGCTGCCAATCACCATCGGTTGGACCACGATGGGCAGTGAAACGAAGAATGAGCACAGTGGACACTGACGGTCACTGCTGGTCACGACTTGAGGAATATTTGATTCTTCATCTGACCCGCCGGCCGCGCATCACCGCGGCCGGCGTTCGTTGCCGTACGAGACGGTCCAGGAGATTGTTGGTTGAAACCTTCTATACAGGAATCAAGGGAAACATGGAGGTCCGTAGTTCACACAAAGCGCATTCATTGCGTCTTCGCACGGCACCAACGGCGTATTCTAGGATCCGCTAATGAACGAGACGCCAGAAAATCGACAACTTGAAGTGCTTCGAATTCGGCTGGACAAAGTCATTGCCGGGCGCGATGCTTTGCTTGCTACAGTACGCCGGGAAGGAGATTCCGAGGCGCGTGCCCGTACGCGCTTGCCAGCGACCCTAGCTCAAGCTCTTGACGAGTTGAACGATGAGATCGCAGATATTGAGTCCCAACTCGACGGAAATCCCCCAACGCCGCCGATCGCTCGATAAGACTCAATAGTGCAAATGAAGGATTCGACCGTACAATTTTTGACTCAGACAAGGAATATGGTTCGAGCGCATTTCAGCGCACCTCGACGAGAATCTCGTGCCGCACCATCTGTTCAAATGATTGCCAGGTTCCGCGCCCAGGGCAAGCACCCAACATTTCGTCAGAGCATGCTTGGGACAGCATGAAGGTTTACGTCGACGCTTCACGCCGGTTCGGAACGGTTTCGCCGTTGCGCTATCCCGGCGGTAAATCAGCCCTCGCCGGATTGTTCGCTGACCTGATCTCCGCTCTCGGCATCCGAAACTGCACCTACGTCGAGCCATACGCAGGTGGTGTAGGTGCTGGAATCGCCTTGCTGCGCGAGGGCTTGGTCAAGCGTCTGGTGATTAACGACATTGATCCGGCGGTGTATTCGTTTTGGAGTCTGGTCATCAATTCGAACTCTTCGCTCGTTGACTGGATCATGGATGTGCCACTTTCGCTTGACGAATGGCGGCGTCAGCGGGAGATCTATCGGTCCAAGAGTGCTGATGCGTCTGCACTCGGACGTGCATTCTTTTATCTGAATCGAACCAACCGTAGTGGCATACTAAATGCTGGCGTTATTGGCGGTCAATCGCAGGATGGGCTCTATAAAATCGATGCTCGATTCAATCGCGAAACGCTAGCTGAACGCGTTCGGGCGATCGGGGAACTCCGATCTGAAATTGAAGTTTCCGCTCTCGATGGTCGAACTGTGATCCAACGGCACGCTCGAAGGAAGTCGTCATTCCTCTACATTGATCCACCGTATGTTCACGCCGGCTCTCAACTCTACTTGAACGCCTTTGAGGTTCGAGATCATGAAGCGCTTGCACGCGCGATTGAGGGAGTCGTGAACGCGCATTGGTTGTTGACATATGACGATTCGGAGATGATTAAGTCTCTGTACTCGGGCCAATTTCAGGGGCATCTAGGTTTGACCTATTCGGCGAGGCACCCTGGAAAGACCTTAGAACTGTTGGTGGCATCGAAGTCAGTGGGCGAAGTGCTACTTGATAGAGGGTCTAGGCGGGTTTCATTAGTCGGATAAGCACCGGCTGAGCTAGCGCGTATGCCGACCGGACTGCTTCGGCCTTCACTTGAAGATTCGGATTGTGTGCAGCGGCATTAAACCACTTGATGCTGCCTGACGTCGTGGCCGAACCAGAAGTGATTGCGTTAATTGAGTCCCTTAGTGCTTTCTGGCTACCATATTTTCCCGCTACGCTCGGGAAGACTTCGCTTAGCATGCCGCTCACGGCGGGTGAATTGCCGTCGAAGTGCCATTTAATCGTGGCTTCGAGAACGGAGCGTAAGAGCATGGCTCCCGCCGCAGGCGTCTTGTTGAGGTTGATCGCCCGGAGTTCCAGTACTCGCTTTTTCAGGTTCGACGGGATGTGGTCGAAGGGCAAGCCTGAGACGTCCAAGCCCTGTCGCGTATCTGGATCGTTAGGCCCGCGTCCGGTACTTCCTGGTTCGTTACGACCTCCACCTGTGCCCGCACCACCTTCGGCCGAAGTATGGCCGGACGCTCCAGCGACACCTCCACCCGCCTCGCCACGTTCGCCACTACTTGAAGTGTCTCCTGTTTCCCCGGCGCCGACCGTCGAGCTCCCAATTAGGTGAGCGATTAACTCGGTCTGCTCTTGCGAGCCCGCCTTGAACTCAGCGGAACGAGTGTTGAGGGTGCCCGATTGGAATCCCTTCATCAGATATTCAAGGCCGTCACGTACTTCGGAGGCCAGGTCGGCACCAATATTTTCTGGTTTCTTACGCCCGGGTTCTATCCGCCCATCAGCATCGAATTTGATACCGATGGCTGCGGCGATTGCCGCGTTTCGATAGGCGTATTCGAAGGAGGACATGGTCAAGTCTGCACTGATGACGTAGTCGCGGAGGGCCCGATCGCAGAACTTCACACCAGAGAGAAATCGGCGCACGGCGACCATCCGAAGGAACCGAACGATTTCCACGTCTGGATACATAGCCTTCAGATCCTTAACCGTGACACCGGGACCGAGAAAGGAGAAGTAGTAGTTAGCTTGCTGGTCGCGACTCCATCTCCTCTTGGACAGTCCAGTATGCAACCGTGCGATGTGCTTACGTGCTGCGCCGCGGCTTGGAACAACAATCACACGAATCGCTTTAGGCATGTTTGGAACTTCGGTGGCGTAACGCGTTCTCAACTCCTCCACTTGAGCCTGGTGGGAAGGGGCGATTGATGGCCTCGCGATTGCCTTGAGCGCGCTAACACGTCGATTTCCTTCGAGGATGACATAATCACCATCTTCTTCGACTGCGATCGGGACTTCGTTATCGAAGTACCCATCGCGCAGAAAGAGCTTTATCTGATCGAGAACGTCTTCGGACGCGAACAAGTAGTTGAGTGCGGCGTCTTCATCGTCGGGCGCAATCGGGATTCGGTAATTTGCTAGGTCGAGACGCAATCTGTCAACAGCGACATTTACAATTGGCAATTGCTTGTAAGCCATGGTCCTCCCTTGAGCATGTTTAGATCGTAGGGGAACTTCGGGTCGTGGTCTCGACTCATTAAATGTGGTGTTATCTCTCCGGGTGAGGTGTAGTGAAAGCGTTGGGGTCTTCCCTCAACTGGACGGTATCTGGTATGACAACTAAGTTGAGCAAATGAGTGCTGGTTCGAATGGGCTGGACAACTGGACGCGTGGGTGGTTGTTGGCTTCAGTCATGTCCGGCGCGGGCCTGCTGGTCGCTTCCTTGACGGTCTCGGCCTACAACGGCACTGTTTCTCAGACCTTGGTTCAAGCTAACGGCAGGAAGATCATCTTCATCGTCGCCATTCCTCTCGTTGGCGCCCTTATTGCGATCGCGGCCATTTTGGTGCGCCTACGGCATGCTCGAGCTGGCGTCGGCACTTTCACGTGGCTCGTCATTTGTGTTCTCGGTGCGTTCACCTTCCTCGGGATGTTCACCATCGGCCCGTTTGTCGCTCCCGTTCCGGTGTGCTTGTTGATGGCCGCAGTGCGGATTAAGGAAGCGGGAAGAGCAAAGTCGCAGAAGACGAGACGGCTACCCCTCGAACACGTGAAAGGGCCGGAGGCCACGTGATCACCGAGCGAGGCTTCCCAGATTTCGCGCAAAACGGCTCCACCGAGGCGGAAAGTGGTACGGAGAAATGATTCGAGTCGGTCGACTTCGTGGAATCTGGATGTCCGTTTTCGGCGTGCTCCTCGTCGTCATTGTCACCATGTTCTTCGCCTCTCGGGGTACCGCTCCCACCGGAGACCCAGGGAGCTCGGTGATGGACCAACTGGTGCCCGCGGTGAGTGCACTTCCCGGGTACGGGACGAGCGCATTGCCCTGGGTCAACCGGATGCCACAGTCGCTGGTGGCTTCCTACGCCATCAAGTTGGAACCTCACCACGACAGTTGCGACGGAAGACCCGGCACGCAAGGGTGGTCGCAGGTGGTCGTCCAGTCCCGGTTCAACTGGAGCAAGGGTCTCGCTGGCCTAATTTCATTCATGCAGCCCCGCCTCTCGGATCTCGGTTGGGCCGTTGTCCACGATTCTCGGCCCCAAGATCCCCCGGGTAAGAGTTGGACAAAGACGTTGACCAACGGTTCCCGGGCGAGCCTCAATGTCACGCAGGAGGGCGGACCGACGTCCTCGACGTGGCAACTCGACGCCATCGCCAACCCCGTCGGCAAAGCAGCCAGCGGCTGTTGAGGGAGTCCATCCGTCGAGAGCGGGGATGTCAGCGTGTCATACGGGTGGCCGTCTCGGTCTAGGAGTCGGATGAATCTCTCATCCGTCACTCACAATCAGGTCTCCGTGACGACGATGACCTCAGTTCCGACTCTCAGAACGGAAACGCTGGGTACGCCATTCTCACCCGGCCCGCCGTAGACAGGAACCACAGCCTCAACGAGATACCGACCGGGTGGCACGGAGTAGCCCTCTTCGTCGGCGGGCGAGGTCGTTCCAATGATGGCGGGAAGCGTCTCAACGTCGCCGGGTGCAAGTCGCAGAGTCACACCGACTCCACCGATGGCTCCATCGAAGAAGCCCACGATTCGCTTGGAGACTGGATCTGTCAGTCGTGCCGTCAGTGGGGAACCCGTCCAAATCGTTATGAGTTCGTCGCCACCATTCTCGAACCTGACTCGAGCGCCACCGTCGCTTCCGGTAGCGATCGAGGGCTGGTCGAGGAGCAACGTGGCGATGAGTCCGGGAATCGAAATCTCCGGTCGGGCTGGCTGAGTACTCTGAGGATGCTCAACTCGCGCCAGACCGGGCTGGGGCGGATAGGGCTTTAGTCCGACTTCAATTCGCACCATGTCGCCGTAGCGCTGCGACAACTCCTCCGCAAGTTGAAGTTGGTCAGATCTCAAGATGATGTGCACCTGGCCCCACTGGACTCCGTATTGACGAAATGCTTGGGGTCCCCGCTCGCTAGCCAATTCTTGGATTTCCTCTCTCACCTTCTGCAACTGTTCGGACGTGACTGAGGTGAACTCCACTTCGAAGTGCTCTCCGTGTGCGAGACGGTCTTTCAGCGTCGAAATGGAATCACTGTGAGTGCCGGCCGTTAGAAGGACTACGAGATGCGTTGTCGGATCGTGGGACAACTTGAGATCGACGAGAACGCCAGGATGTTCACTCCCGAACTCGTGAATCGAGGCGACGTCCCGATGGATCTCGTCGGCGAAGGGCGTGCCCTCGCTGTAGACGTGGTCGGTCATCGACACATTTCTAGCCTCGCGGATCTCACCTCGTGACCGAGGAGTCGTATCCGGATGAAGTGAGAGGCGGAACCCGCCAACCATGTCAGCAATTCCGTCAGCAATTCTTCTGAATCGAAGCGAATTGCTCCGAATTCGGATGAGTTGATTTCCTTGAAAAATGGCCTAAAATGGCCACAATCGGATTGGTGCGAATGGGCCAAGGCGGGATGACACGCAAGGGGTCACAGTTTCAAGTCCTGTACGGCCCACCACGAAAGACCAGTAGTGCCAAGGGTTTTCGAATCTCGAGCGCGTTTCATTTCCGCGGAGAACTTCGCAAGGAGGACTTTGAGGGCGCGGCAAGATCCGACGAGATCAGCTCGCGCTGCGGCGCCCGCGAATGCGTTACAGACTCATCGCGCTTGTCGGTTGGGGTCCTGATCGTCCTCGCCGGCCACGCTGGGCTTTTCCCAGTCGGTTGAGGCGCCAAGGGAACCTCGCGAGTACCAGCGCCCCAGGCCGGTCGAGGTTGCATCAGGCTCTCCCGTGGTGCGCGTCGGCTCGCCGAGTGGGCGACGCACGGCGACCCGGTAGCGCCACCACGTAAGGAGGACTAGCAAGCCACCGAGGAGCAGGAAGACTCCGTATGATTCGCCAAGCAATGCGTACTCAAATTGTTTGCCCACAGAAGCGCTGAACGTTATCGCCAAGCTGATAGCGAGCCCTCCCACCATCACGGCAGAGGTGATGAGCTTGATCCGAATCACCACGAAGCGCTGGAGCCCCGCGTTGCGGCCGTGTACGCGCCCTTGGTCGTCATTCTCCGTACCGTGCGACATTGAGTTCATTCCTTAGGACTCGTGACATTCTTCAGTGCCGAACTTTGTGCCTTCCCCAAGCGTTGGAACTGTAGCGCTCGCTGCGAAGTCCTGCGCACATGATCAACGGGCCTTGGCGACGGGAATCCCGAAGGCAGTATCGGGAATTTGCACGCAAAGATGAACCGGGGACTGCTGCACGTAGTTGGACAATAGGCGCCGCCTCTGTCGTGGCGGCAATTACGACGCCAACGAGGCGAACTATTACATTGCGCCGGTACGTCGAATCGACAACTGCGACTCGAGGACTAAGTCGTGCGGCGTGGCACCGGATTCCGAAAGTGGGGCATAGGGCTTGTTAAAGTGCACAATTGGCTCAGAATCTGCTGACTTCTCACGGCGTGACGCGAAGCCACCGGACGATCTCACGAGTGACGTCGACGTGCACCTCGGCGGTGCGAACTACGTCTGGGGCGAACATTCCGTGGTCGGCGTCTTTGATCTGAACGACGTCTCCACTGATACTGCGCGCAGTCTCGAAGTTCCACTCGGGATCCTCAGTTCCGCCGACCAGAAGCTGTCGGCCCGCGTTGCGCGACATCGCCTCGACGACCTCGGGTAGGTGTAACAGCGGTGTCAGCCAGATGGCGTCGTAGCCGTGCTGGCTTGCGTAGTCCGCGCTGCATGTCCCGAGCGACTTGCCGACGACGAGCACTCGGCCGTCGAACTCTCCAACGGCGTCCCTCAGTTGGGTACCCACCCACTCAATCGTGTCAGTGAGGCTGAGGTCCGGCGCGTTCCACGACACCGCACGAACCCTCCACCCGCACTGAGTCAGTGCGTGACCCGTGAAGGTGAGCAGAGGCATGGTCGCCGGGTAGTTCTGGCCGGGCAGAAGTACCGCGAGCCCGACAGGGTCTTGCGTGCCCATCGGCCAATCGACATACTCACTCATACCCGTCGTCTCTCCTCTGTAGCGCCAGCCTAGGTAGATCGCGTTCCGAGCGGTGTGGTTCCGTCTCCGCGGGCCCCACGAGTTAGGTTCCAGAGACACCGTCAGGGAGTATTCGGCGACCACGCCGTGGTGCCGAAAGGTCTCGGCACTTTCTGACAGGAACAAAGTGACGTGAAGTGTCGTGAACCTTTGAGCTGGTTTGTGCGTCGTACATGGTGAGAACGAGTGGCGAGAGGCGGTCGTGGTGGAGAATCCGGCGAGCGCCACATTGGAGTCGTGGCTCGAGGCGACCTACGCCCGCTCCGTGCGCGCGGCCTATCTCATCCTCGGCAATCGGGCCGACGCCGAAGACGCCGTCCAGGAGGCGTACCTGCGCGCGTGGAAGTTTCGTGACTCGCTCGAGAGCGAGTCGAACCTCCAGGCCTGGCTCTATCGCGTCGTCGTGAACTCCTGTAACTCGTACCTGCGACGAGAGATTCCCCACCGCGACCGACGCCGCGATATCGAGGCGCTCGACACGCTGGCCCTCGCGGAGGACGTGTCGACGCGCGTGGCTCGCTCCCAGGCGATTTTCGCCGCGCTGTCCTCGTTGCCGAGCCACCTGCGCGTCGTCGTCGTGCTGCGCTACTACGCCGATCTCGAGGAGCGCGAGATTGCGGCCACCATCGGACGCCCGCTCGGAACCGTAAAGTCCCGCCTGCACGAAGCCCGCCGCCGTCTCGGCGCGCACGCGGCGCTGGGTGAGGACAGGCCGGCGCGTTCGTCTCACGCTCAGGAGGTGTCGCTGTGACCATGGTGGATGAGACGGTCCTCGCGAGGGCCCTAG
>DAIEHI010000145.1 GCA_027355725.1 Acidimicrobiaceae bacterium | reverse complement strand
CCGCTGCGATGGAGCGTTCGCGTGCCGAGCTTGCAGGTGATCGTCACCTTGGGCGCCGGCGCGAAGCCGACCTGGGGAGCAGAGGACACGCCACCCGAAATGCTCACGACCGAAATCCCAAAGGACGAGCCCAGGGCGAGTCCGTAGAAGGTGCACGAGTGCGCGGTAGTCAGGACCGTAAAGCCCGTCGGGTTGTGAAAGCCCGTCATGAGCGTGCACCGGTACGTCGGCCCACCACCGGTCCACGTCGCGGTGATCGACTGGGTGTAGCGATTGACCACGCGAGCTGCCACCGAGTCCACACTCGTGAGGAAAGGTCGCGCGCCAGTGGACGTCGTCCAGGTGTAGAGGACGTTGGGCGAGAAGACACCGCCCGCGTGAACTCCGGATGCGGGTGAGTTCACCAGATCCCACATGTAGACGGTCCCGCCGCCGTAGGCGAGCATCATCGGGATCGAGTAGTTGAAGTTCGCCAACGCGGGCGACGGGGGCAGGTACTGCGCGACACCCGAGGGTGAGAATTCCTCGACGAGATTCGGAATGTCCAGGGCCACGAAGAGGTTTCCCGCACCATCAACTGCCAGTCCAAAGGCACGGGCGGCGTCAAAGGAGGGGTTCGAAACCCCACCGCCGGGTGAGATCGCGTACAACACAGGATTGGGCCCCGGTCCCGCCGACGCGTAGATTGTGCCGTCGGGGGCAACTCCAAGACCCATCACTGCGACATTATTGAGGACTCCGACCGGGGTCGCGTTGCCTCCTCCCGAGGGGATCTCGTAGACGGTGGCATTGCCTAAGTCGTAGGTCGACACGTAGACGTTGCCACTCGCGTCCACGGCGATGCCTCCGGCCGGCCCGAGGAAGGGAATGGTTGAATTGAGAACCGTCTCTTGACCCGTGGGACTTACCCGCATCACCACCCACTGAGAGATGTCCGTGTCGTACATCACGACGTCGACGTTGCCAGAAGCCTCTACCGCGAGTCGACTCACACTCGTGAAGTTGCGGCTGGGGTCGATGAAGGTGCTCTGGCCCGTCGAGGGCGAATAGCGCTCAATGCCGGCGCCGGGGCCGCCCACAGTGTGGCCCGCTCGCGTATTTGCGTGACGCACTTGCGGGGCGGAACCAAGATTTCCGCCACCAGGAACGTAGTAGATGTTGCCGGCGGCGTCTGCTCCAAACCAATTGGTGGAGTCGAAGAAGTTCGGCAAGAAGTCAGCAGGCATCGTCACGCTGCCCCAGGCGCCCGATGCCGTGGGAATCGGAGACGGGCTGGCCGAGGCACTTGACGCGAAGGCAACGGGCACAGCGCCGAGGGCCAAGAGACCTGCGACGGCCCACACCCGCATTCGATTGGTAACCGGAATCGATGTCATGCACGGCCACCTTCCGCGCCGGTGCCGACGCTTCTCGCAGCGTACTCCGACTAGCGCCTCGTGACCTGCACTGTCGAATCCTCGTTACCACCACTCACGGTGCTCGCTCGTTCGTGAAAATTCCTGATCAACCTGCTACCGCACCGGTGCGTGGACACAGACTTCCACCAAGCGCGCGACGTTGCCCGTACAGAGGGTGAGAATCTTCACGTCGCGGCGAGCGCGAGGCGTCTCAGACCAGCCGCCAACCCGGCGGGCACGTGGGGCTAAGTCCGCTGCGATGGAGCGTTCGCGTGCCGAGCTTGCAGGTGATCGTCACCTTGGGCGCCGGCGCGAAGCCGACCTGGGGAGCAGAGGACACGCCACCCGAAATGCTCACGACCGAAATCCCAA
>DAIEHI010000027.1 GCA_027355725.1 Acidimicrobiaceae bacterium | reverse complement strand
TGGTACGCCGACCTTCGAATACCGGTTCCAGGCTCGAAAGGGGGCCTCGTTGTCAAAGGCCCAATCATGAAGTGTTTGGTGCCGACGGATTGATGCGACTGGCCGAAAGCGTGGCTCACAAGTTTGCACGTCCCGCGGTCGCGGATATCCTGGTTGCGGGGCTTCTACGCATGATCGACACACGTCGTCAACACCGGCCCAACTGAGGATGTTTCCGGTTTTCGAGCGTCGTCGACGAGGGCGGCATCTGACAGAGTGCATTCATCTCGGAGGGTTTCGCGATGGTCAGGCCAGGCGCTCAAGATCGAAGGCGTGGCCTTCGTGATGGTCGGCGTAGTGAGCGCAGCAGTGGTGGAACTTCTGGCTGTATCCCACAGCATCGCCATGACCACGCGCGATGGCGAGTTCCGCGGTTCGGTGTCGTTTGCACTGGTTGGTCTGGTGGCGTTCTTCATTGGTTGGACGAAGAGCCGTCGAGCTGGGTCGTAGGACTTCGCCGCGGAGCAGGTCTTGAGTTCTCAGGGCCGAGGGCTGGGTTGACCCTTTCGGTCCCGGATGGACATCTGCCCGCCAGGTGACCCACCGGCCCCTAGGTAGTTGCGCTGTCCCTCGAAGACACGAGTTCGTCGGTGGCCCGGTTGAGACCCGGACGTTCGAGATCAAGGATCAATGCGGTACGGCCGACGTTGCGTAGGCAGAACGCTCGTTCCCCGATGACTCCTTCACAGTCTTCAGCGCGCTCGGCGGCTCCGTTCGGGTGGCGCTCGGGTAGGGCACGGGCCCGAAACCCCTCGACTGATGTGTCATCCCGCGGCTCCACCACGAACTGGGGTTCTGCGGGCTAACCGATCAAACCCCTGTTCGGCGCACCAGCAAGAGGTTCACCCCGAGCAGCGCCGCCGCACTCGCCAGGTAGAGGGAACCTTCCCGTAACTGCAGAGTCCAGTATTCGCTGTCGGCAACGTACAGCTCGACATCGTGTAGCCCGAGTTCGTTCAGGCACGTCGTGAACTGAGTCGGGAAAGTGACATTCGATGGGCACCGGTTGACGGCTTGCATCCACGGGGACGCTTGGCCGGAAGTGGGCACAGCATTGGCGAAGTCAGTCGGCACGAAGCCGTTGAAGAGTACCCAGGCGTTGGCGGGTGCCCGGCCAGTAGGTGCGCCAACCGTTACCCCCCCTTTGGTTATCGCTGAGATGTTGAGAGTCGTCGAGCGGAGTGGAACGAGATGCGCACGCACGTCGTTCTGCATGGTCCACGCAACGAGCGCCAGCGCGATCAGACCAGTCGCGAGGGTCCAGCCTGGTCGTCGCAGGACCGAGCCAACGAGCGCCGCGAGGGCGAAGGCGAAGACACCCATCGCGAGTGGCAACCAGCCGCCGTAGGTGAAGCCATTCGTTGATATTCGAGGAGTCCACTCCGAAATCCGAAGGAACCACGTCACGGTGACGCCGAGCGGGATCGCGAGCACGACGAGCGACCCGAGCGCCACGGCGACCTTGGTCGCGAACCAACGACCCCTCGTGATCGACTGGGTCCACGCGACACGCGCCGTGTGGCGGTCAACCTCGCCCGCGACAACGTTGGCCCCGAGCAGGAGTCCGAGAACGGCCGTGGGCAGCACCGCGAACCAGTGGACGTAGACGCCGGCGCCTATCGAGTTGAGGTAGCGATTGTTCTCCGTTTGGCAGAGGGAAAGGTACTTCTTGGCGAAGCCATTGCCTCCGTGGCACGGTTGGCCGAGCCACTGGTGGCGCAACGCTTCGATGTGGAGTCCGCTGACGATGGCGTAGGCGATGAAGATCAGGCCTAGGACGACGACGAAGAGGTACACGCTGCGTTGCAAACGCCACGCAATCCAGGTCACGAGTGTTCTCCTCGAGTAGAAGGCGTTTCGTGACGAGACGAGGTAGAGGCGGAATCCCGAGCCAAACGTAAGTAGGCCATGATGACCTCGTCCAATGTCGGTTGGGTGATCTCCCACGTCTCGTCACTGAGGGGCAGGGTCATTCGGACGAGGTACGTCACGTCTCGGCTGCTGGTTCGCGTGTCGATCACGGTGACACCCTCCGGAAGTTCCGGTACGTTCGGTGATGGCGCACCGAGAAAGCGGTGACTCTCGACGACGAATTCCAGGTCGTCTGCGAGAACGATCGTCGAGTGCGACATGATGACCAGGTAGTCGCAGATCGAGCCGACGTCACCGAGCGCGTGCGTGGACA
>DAIEHI010000118.1 GCA_027355725.1 Acidimicrobiaceae bacterium | reverse complement strand
CGAGACCGAGATCGGAGTGGCCTCGCCCCTGGCCGGTGCGTCCCTGCGTTCGGCCCACGTGCGAGATGAAACTGGGGCCCTCGTGCTCGCCATTCGACGACCAGACGGAAGTTTCGTCACGAACCCCGCGCCCGAGGAGTCACTGACGAGCGGCGACGTCCTCATCAGCGTGGGTACCGAGGAGCAGTTGCGCTCCCTCGCGAACTTCGTGGCGCGACGCTAGAACCGCCGCGCCCGTCGCCGAAGGTGCCGGCGAGCCGAGCGCGAACTCGAGATCTTCTACGATGCTCGTCTAACCAGAGTGACTGCGAGGAAAGAGTGATCCGACACATTGTCGCGTTTCGTCTGTCGGCCCCCAGCGAGGTCGAACGCGACCGTGACGCCGCCGAGTTCGCGGCGCGGCTTGAGGCGCTCTACGACGTCGTGCCGGGAGTCCTTGCCATCAAGGTCCACCGTGACGTAGGTCTCGTCAGTTCGCACTGGCCGCTCGTGCTCGTAGCGGACTTCACGAACCTCGACGCCCTCGACGCGTACCAGAGTCACCCCCGCCACGTCGCGGTGATCGACTGGGCCAACGCGGGTGTCGTCGCGGATCGCGCCGTCGTCGACTTCGAGGTGGCTACCTCCTCGTGACGAGGTGCGGCGCCTAGGCGAGGTTCGCGCGGGCTCCTCGCACCACGGGTCGACCGGCGCCGACCCACCCACTGGTGCCGCCGATGACCGACACGGCGTGACGCCCGAGTTCGGCCAGGTGTCGCGCGGCCGCCCGGCTACGGTTTCCGCTCTGGCAGATGACGTAGATGGGTCGGTAGCTGGGCAGCTCGTGCACCGCACCGTCAATCTGGGATACGGGCACCAGCAGGGCCCCCGGGACGTGACCGGACACGTACTCGTGTGGCTCGCGCACGTCGAGCACGAACGCGCCGTCGGCGTGCGCCGCCGAAAAGTGCTGAACGTCAACCTCTGAAAACACCGAACACTCCTTCTCCTAGGATGAACTGAGTATACCCCCCTGGGTATAGGTCTAGACCCGGAGCAGTCCCCCGGACTCGCCGCGATACGTACACGCGGCGGCGTCGCGTGCGACGATGGTGAGACGTGGACCAGTACTTCATTGCCATCGAGGCGCCCCGCGCCTTAGCCCAGCGGCTCACGCGGGTGATGAGTCAGCTCGGCGACGAGTGGCCGGTGCCCCACATCACGGTAAAGAATCCACTGGGACTTGGCCCCGATCTCGCCTGGCTCGCGCCCGCGCGCGAGGCCGTGTCTACCTGGGGACCGCTGCACGTGAGGCTCGGTCCGCTGCGTCGCTTCGACGAGCGGGTGCTCTACCTCGCGGTCACGTGTCCCGGAATCGAGTCGCTGCACCAGCGCCTGGTGGAGGCCTGCGCGACCGGGGCGCACGAGGCTGAGGAGGCGCGCCCCTACGTGGCGCACCTGACTTTGTCACGAAGCCACGTAGACGACCCGGCACGCGTGCGTAGGTGGCTGGCCGACCTCGACGGCGACGAACCCTTCGAGGTTCGTGCTCTCACGATCTTCCACCGAGAGCCCACCACGCACTACTCTGCGTGGTCCCACCTGGCGCTCACGTCCTAGCGGGCCGCCTTAGTTGACTCGGGGTTCGCTCGCGGTCGCCGCGTCGAAATTCAAGCGCGAGGACACCTTGTCGGCCGGAATCGCTTCGGAGAAGAGAAAGCCCTGGCCCAACTCACATCCCAGCTGTCGGAGCCGCTCGAGCTGCGCGGTCGTCTCAATTCCCTCGGCCAGCATCGTGATGCCGAGTCGACGTCCGAGCGAGACGATCGTCTCGAGCAACGTCTCACTCTCGCGCCCGCTGTGTACCGGGGCCACGAAACTCTTATCAATCTTGATGATCTTGGGCTGCAGGAGAGCGATGTAGGACAGCGAGGAGTGCCCAGTGCCAAAGTCATCTAGAGCCATGCCCACGCCGAGCTTGTTCAACTTCTCGACAATGGCGATTGTGTCGTCGATATTCACCAGTGCGGTGCGCTCGGTGATCTCGAGGATGAGTTTCTCGGGCGACAACTGGTAGTGCGCGAGAGTGCTCTGGACCTGGGCGATTACGTTGGCGTCATGGAGCTGGCGAGGCGAGAGGTTGACCGTAACAAAGGGCGCCTCGCCCAACCCACGGGCGGCCCACGTCGCCGCCACGGACACGGCTTCGCGGAGGGCGAAGGCCCCTATATCGAAGATCAGCTCGCTCTCTTCGGCCAGGGGTATGAACACGTCGGGCGGCACCCATCCCCGATGGTCGCTCGGCCATCGCATCAGTGCCTCGAAACCCACGCTGCGCAGTGTGTGCAAATCGACCACTGGCTGGAAGTGCATGGTGAGTTGACCCTGCTGAAAGGCCGATCGCAGCTCTTGGGTCAGTGAGAACACGCTGAGCGCCTCGTTGTGCATGCTCGGCTCAAAGACCACGTAGCGACCCTTGTGAAAGCGCTTCGCTTCGTACATCGCGGCGTCCGCGTCTCGAACGTACTCGGCGTCGACCGCATCTTGGTAGTCGCAGATCACCAGACCGATACTGGCGTGTTGCTCGAAGTGAATGTCGCCAAAGTGGAACGGCTCAGCGAGCGCTTCGATGATCCTTTGACAGATCATCTCGGCCTCCCCCGCATCGGCGAGCCCTTCGGCCAGGTAGAGAAACTCGTCACCCCCGAAACGACACAGTGTGTCCGACGATCGAGTGATCGCCTCGAGACGCCGAGCCACGTCCACCAGTAATTGGTCGCCGATGAAGTGCCCGTAGGCGTCATTTACCTGCTTGAAGTCATCAAGGTCGAACATGAGAACCGCGTTGATACCGCTTTGACGGGCCACGCGTTCTCTCGCGCGCGCGAGGCGATCCTCGAAAAGCATCCGGTTCGCGAGTCCCGTCAATGGGTCATGAAGTGTCTGGTGTCGCAGGCTTGCCTCGAGCTGATCGCGACGCAGATGCGCGACCGTCAACTCCATGAGGTTTTCCTCGAGCTGTCGCGACTGACGCTCCATGCGAGACACCAGCCAATTCAGGCGCAGGCCAATGATCCCGAAAGCTACCAGGCACAACACACCCAGTGCGACGACGTTGACGTGCTCGCGCATCGCGCTCGCGATGACCAAGATGCCCGGCGCGACGAACCCGGCGACGAGCACGGTCGGTAGTCGTCCGTGGCGCGTCGGCCTCGGAGCCTCGACGCGAAGTTCGGGTTCCGGGGCGACGACACGCGTCTCGCCCACGGAGGGATGAAGGGCTGCCGCGCCGATGAGGGCGTACTCGAAGAGGAAGAGCAGGTCCACTAGGTTGCCCGTCGAGTAGAGGCCGTGGAGAGTCATGACGTCGTACGCGAAGTCGCCCGTGAACATCACCAGCATTGACGCCGCGATGATCCTGAAGTAGGGCTCTCGCATTCCCCGAAACACGACGGCGCGCAGCACAATGAAGATGAGAGCAACGTCCATCATCGGGTAAGCGACGTTGACCGCCATGCCGAAAGTAGACATGCCCTGGTCGTGCACGTAGGGATCCATGAGGAACTGCCACGACATCGCGAGCACGCCGATGGTGATGATCGCGGCGTCAGCTGAGTCCTCACGCCAGATGGCCCACGACGAGCGTCGCGCGAGCCTCAGAACACCCGCGAAGAGAAACGGGTATCCCGCCAGGTAGAGCGCGTCAGCCCAAGAAGGAAAGGGCATGGCCGTGTGCACGAAGTCATACACCGACGAGACGTCATCTCCCAGCGTGAACAAGAGCCCCGCAGCGGCGATGAGGTACCACCCCAGCGGGTCCGCGGGCCGGTGCCAACGCACGCCCCAGACGATGCACGCGACCGACGCGAGGCCCATCGCGCTGTAGGCAATGTCATGACTCGTCACGTTGGGCAAGAGCAGGTACACGCCGCACGCAATTGCGCCGACGATCAAGACGACCTTCCACGTCTGAGCCTTCATCTCGTGTTTCGCCTCACGATCTGAAATCACTCCTCACCGCTGGTCGCCATTTGAGTGTTGCTCTACATGCCCGGTCTAGCCGTTGCGCCACTGTAGTTCCGTCTCCGACGAGGAAGTCGCCAAAAGTGGGCACCTGCCCGCTCGGACCCGACTCGTCGCAGCCCCCCGCGTGAGCGGCGACGTCGCCCGGCGGCGAAAACTCGTGACACGAGCCAAATTGCTGGCGATAGGTGCTACTTCCACGCCCCGCGGCGGTCCCCACTCCGGGCGTTTCGGGGCCCCCGACTCACCGGCGGAGCTAGTTACAGACCCACTACGGTGACGGTAACGGTTGTGAGGGAAGTGGAGGGGACCATGACCACGTTGCCGCAGCGAACCCGCAGCGCCCTACTCGTAGTGGACGTGCAAAGTGGCGTCGTCAGTGACGCCTACCAGCGAGACGCAGTAGTGGGAGCCATTGGCGACCTGGTGAGGCGAGCGCGTCTCGCCGACGTACCCGTCGTGTGGGTGCGTCACGCCGACGAGGGCCTCGTCGCCGATACCGCGCCCTGGCAGATCGTCTCCGAACTGGTACCCGGCGAAGACGAGGACATCGTGGAGAAGCACTATGGCGACGCCTTTGAGGACACCACCCTCGAAAATGTCCTCGCCAATCGCAAGATCGGACGTCTCGTCGTGGTCGGGGCGCAAACCGACTTCTGCATCCGCTCCACCCTGCACGGCGCGCTCGCGCGCGGGTACGACACATTCCTTGTCGAAGACGCGCACACGACCGAAGATCTCACCCAGTGGGGCGCGCCGACGCCCGACCTCGTCATCGCCCACACGAACATGTACTGGTCGAACCAGCGAGCGCCGGGACGCACCGCGGGAACCCTCAAGTCCGCCGAGGTTGGCTTCACGTCCTAGCAGCTCGGTGCTACTCGCCCACTCGGAGTGTGACAGTGACTGTATCGCCGACCTCGATCGCCTCGGTGCGCCGCACCGCAGACTTGAGAGGCACCAGGTAGGCACCGTCTTTGGGGATGAGCGAAGTTCGCCAGCTCGTCTCGCCAATGGACACGTCGCAGGGAATCACGCCCCAGCCGTAGGTCACCAGGGCGGAGATCTGACGTATGTCGTGACTCGGGGCCGGTGGCACGGTCACGAAGTGGAAGGGTGAAGGTCCGCGCCAGTACCACACGTCACCTCGAAACCGCGCTCTCACGAGCGCAGGCTAGCAACGCTCCACACATCGAGACCGTCTCTGAACTCTTCGAATGACGAGCCACTCGAGCGCAGGACGATTACCGTCCTCTTTACAGGTGACGATTGAGGAAGTCGATGACGCCGCCGATTGCCTCACGCTGGACGTCATCGAGTTCGAGACGACCTTCGTTCGTCTCCGGGAAGATGTAGCCGTGAAGGGGGTGATCAAACGACACCCACGTCGCGGCCTTGCCCGCTTCGAGAAGCAAGTCGTAGCTCACGCGAAAGATTCCCTGCAGATCGTCACTCTCTCGACCCATGACCAGCATCGGAAGGTCGATAGACGAGATTCGCTCGAGAGCGAGTGGCACGTTGATGCGCGCGCGTACGAACTCCGCCTCGTGCATGCGCATCTTCTCAATATTGCGCAGATTCGTCTCGGGATTCACGGCCACGCTGTGATCCGGCGTCAAGTCGAGGAACTCGTGATTCGCCGGTTCGGCCGCGACGCCCGCACGAAGAATTCCGGGGTACTGCGAGGCGAGCTTGAAGAGCATCTCCCCCGCGTGGCTCACACCGACGTGACCGAGACGATCCGGGTCGACGTGGGGGTGCTGGGCGACGTGGCGCAGAATTGACACCTCGTCTTCGAATTCGAGGGGTGAGCGGTTCAGTAGGTCCATGCCCTGGCGACGGTCGATCACCAGGGGTCCGCCACGGTGATAGCCCAGCTCCACCTCGCTGCGGTAGCGCCCCCAGGCGCAAGCATACCCGGCATCAAGCAGCCGATCCATGATGTAGCCGTGCGTGCGCAGCCTCGAGCGAAGCCACTCAACGCCGCCGCCGCCATTGCCGTAAGCGAGGAAGACAAAAGGGAAGGTGCCCTCGTCGGCGGGCGTTCTCAGGGCGTAGGGCGCGTACAGACCGTCGAGCGTGGGCGCGAGGTAGATGCTCGCGGGACGGCCAGATCCGGCGATGTCCTGGACGAAGAGCGGGGTCTGATGTTGCGCATCCATGTGAGTCCTTCCTTCCTAGGACAGTGACGTCCGGGTCGCGTGCGGCACCACCTCGACCGACCTCTAGGAACCACTCAGTCCCGCGTCGGGAGGAAAGTTGCCGGCGTCCACGCCCAGTTTCTGGCCGATCTTGGTCACGTGGGCGTGAATCTCATCGAGTAGGTCAGTGTTCTTCTTCATCTGCGCGGTCAGGGCCGTGTTCTCAATGATCAGCGTCTTGATGTCGTCAGTGTTGCTCGAAGTGTGAATCGCCACCTCGGAGGAGATGGAGTCAGCCCGTTTGGCGGCGATGAGGAGTGCTGCGGCTTGGATACCCGCCAACATCGAGAGAAAGAGGTTCAGCAGAATGTAGGGATAGGGGTCGAACGCCTTGTGGTGCAACACGTGTTCAATGAGGAGCGTGTTGACGAGCGCCCAGGAGATCATCACACCAAAGAAGATGAAGACGAACGGCCACGACCCCATCGCGTTGCGCATGCGATCGGCAGCCCTCTCACCAAAGGACAACTCGTCGCCACTTCGTACGCCCGGGTGTTTGTGCCAGTGAGACTTCCACGCGTGTTGAGTCACGACACTCATCTTGGCATCGCCACCTTCACGCTCAGCGGATGCCCCACAGTGTCAGGGGCACACACGATGGGGCCGAGTCTTCCGCAGACGCCAACACTGCACGAGTTCAAGAACATCTCGCCACGCACGTTGTCGCTTCGTCCATCGTCACGCAACACCTCGCCTCGACGGCGCCTCTACCGCATCGCGGCGAGCAACGCCAAAGTCAATGGATCTTCGTGGTCTTCTTAGAGGTCGTAGAGAACCTCGCGAAAGAGGGACTCTTGCGGTACCGCGAGGGCGAAGAGGGTCAGGCAGGAACGAAGCTTCAGCGCATCACTGCCTAGGACCAGGTGAAAACCTTCGTCTCAGTGGACGCACAGCGCCGCCACACACTCGAGCAGTCGGTTGGCGCTAGAGCCCAGTCCGCGCAACTACGGAAGAATCCATCAGATCCAATGGCCGACCTTATGGCCGGCCCCGCAGCTCCCTCAGCGCACTCGCGTAGGAATCCGCCTGGGCCCCTACAAATCGCTCGAAGTTCTACGGGTCACGCGCGCGAGCCGCACGTCAGCCACCGCATCCGACCAGCCCGCGCGAGCACCGAGAAGAAAGTGCCGACGACCACTCCCCCAACTCGCGTCACATTGGAACGGTCGATCTCTACAAGGAGTACGTCTCTGGCAATCGGAGGGGCCCGGGTAGTGCGAGCCACCAACGCTCATCACGGCACACCCGCGCGCTTCACCCGATCGTCATCTGATGCGACACCCACAACACCGTTCGACATATCCCCGACCAATGTTCAGCTCTCGACCGCTGCTACGCGAGGGCGACCCCTGAGGGTTTGGCGTACGTCGCCGATCCAAATCCGATAATGGGGACGAAGATGAAACTCAACAACCACAGCCCGATGCCAAAACCAGACGACTTTGAGAATGCCTTGGCGATGTCCATGGCGAGGATCAGCGCAATCACCACATTCACCAGCGGAATGAAAAAGAGAATGAGCCACCACTCGGGTCGACCGGCAATTCTGCAGTAGAGATACAGGTTGTAGATCGGCACCAACGCCCCCCAGCCAGGTTCGCCCGCCTTGGCGAACAGCCGCCAGTAGGCGGCGACGTAGAAGACGAGTATCGCGAGATAGAGGACAATCGCCGGTGCAAAATTTACGGCAAGCATGAAGAACCCCTTTGAAGAGTCACCTGGCTCAAAGACTAACCAGGTCGCCTTGGATTGGGTGGGATTAGATGAATCGCTTCCTGAGAATTACACGAGCCTTCGTGTCAGTCGAGACTCACTTCACATCTAGAAGACGCGACGTCACTCTCTGATTAGAAGTAATTCCGCCGTTGGGTGACAGAGTGCGGACGCACTACTTCACCAGACCACACGCTCGGTCACTGATTCGTCCTCTCGCACGTCAATTGAAGACACCGGCCGATTTCGCGACACCTGTGAAATTCAGTAGATCGCCCCTGGGCCCACGTCAGCTCGCGCGCACTTCGATCGAGACATCACGACGACCAGTTGATGGACGCACCACGGCGAGACGGCCCGGCTCCGGCGATCGTTCACCTCAGCGTCACGGTTGGCGGAACAGCCAACCCGCGGTTTCGTCCTCGTAACGGCGACGGACGTCTTCTTCGCGATGTCTGCGCACCGGTGGCGCGGGCCACCTTCGGCGCGCGGACACTTGATGCGTGACGGCCACGCACGACTCTCCCGGCGAAGGCAAAACTGAGCCTTTTCTATGCACCAACTCTGAAGCTCAGAAGCACATTTCACAGTAGTAACCTCAAGCAGAGGTCAGGGGGAGGCGTATGTCCGAGCCAGTCAACATAAGACATGCGCCCAGCGACCCGCGAATGCCGAGGCCGCTTCGCGGCGCCCTCGACGGGGTCGGGGTGCGCGGCAACCTTCTCTTCTTCGCGATCGCGAGTTTCTGGAACCTTGCCTCCGTCTGGCTCATCAACTGGTCGACAACCTCGGCGCTCGCCACTGAAGTGGTGCTGCTCGCCTTGTTTCTTCTTCGTTGGCTTCTCCGCGCGAGATGGCTTCGGCGAGCCGCCGTGCTCGACGGCCAAGCGACGGATTCACCCTCAACGTGACGGCCGCCACGGCGACCCCCTTCCTGTCTGTCACGATGAACCGCTCATGACTGGCGCGAACGCGCGTGCCGAATCCAGTGGCAAATGAGGAGATCCGTTTTCTTATAGTCGAGCGCGATTGTCCTCTGGCAGCACGACGCGCTATCTGTCACCTTCGCGTCATCACAATTTTGCGCCAGAGGGCTGGCGTGGTGGGTGAAGAGAGGTGATAATGCACTCGTGAGCCACCCACCACACCGAGGAGCGCGAATTCTCATCGT